>JBMFPK010000001.1:0-28951 GCA_049969155.1 Chloroflexia bacterium
ATCACGCCCATCGGCTCGCGTCCCACGATCAGGGGAAGCGCGACCACCTGGCGCAGGCGGACGCCCAGGGCGCTGGAGGCGGCGCGCAGCCGCAGGGCGAGATCCGGGACCACCCAGCCTCCCTCCTCGACGAGGCGGTCCAGCACCTCCCCCTGAAGCAACGGCGCAAACAGCCGCAGCACCTGTTCATCCAGGCCGTAGCTCGCATAGACCTCGAGGTCGGGGTGCTCCTCGTCGCGCAGGGCGATCAGGCCGGCCTCTGCCTGGAGCAGTTCGACCGACTCTTCGATCACGAGCCGCAGCACCTTCGGTAGTTCCAGCCGCGAGGTGAGTGCCCGGGCGATGCGCAGCAGGTACTCCCGCTGCCGCAACCGATAGTCTTCGATCGGCACCAGCATGGTCTGCCTCCGCCCGGACGACGGTCGCGGGCCCGGCCGATCCGCCAGAGGCTACGTCATCAGAAGCTTCCCACGGCGTCCACCGCGTCCTCATAGATAGGGAAAAGCGGCAGGAGCCCGGTGAACTCGAGCACCTCGCGGATCTTGGGCTGTGGGGCGACCAGGCGCAGGTCTCCCCGGTTCGAGCGGCGCGCCAGTTTTCGCGCGCGCACCAGGCTTTTCAGCCCCCGACTGCTGATGAACGATACCTCGCGGAGATCGAGCACGAAGCGAAAGTAGCCCTGTTCCATCGCCGCGTCGATCACCGCATCCAGCTGCGGGGATGTCTCGGCATCCAAGCGGCCCTTCAGGACGATGTAGTATACGCGCTTGAGCGGCTTGGTCAGAATCTCCACGGGACCCTCCTTTCACAGCCCTGCGCCTTGGGTGCGCGCTTCGCGCGCATTGTACACGACCTCCGCGGGCGTCGCAACTCTCAGCCGATCCGCTCCGGCCAGGCGTAGATGAGGAACTGGCTCGCGCGGAAGCGTCCCACGAGTGTGCAGCGCCCTTCGACCGCCAGCTGGACGGCGAGCGAGGTCGGCGCCGAGAGCACCCCCACGCACGGGATGCTGAGATGGCGTGCCTTGACCACCAGTTCGTGGCTGGCCCGTCCCGTGGTGAGGAGGATCGCGTCGTCCAGCGCTTCCCCGCGCAGCAGGGCCCCCCCCACGGCTTTATCCGCAGCGTTGTGGCGGCCGATATCCTCGGCCCAGGCGCGAAGCGTGCCGTCCGGCCCGAAGAGCGCTGCGACGTGTACCGCGCCCGCTTTCCGGTACAGGGGGGATTCCCTGCGGAGCCGCAGAGCCATCCCGTAGAGCTGTTCCGCCTTCACGAGCACGCCCGAAGGCTCCGGTAGGCGAGGAAAATTCCCCCAGGAGGCCAAGTCCAGCCCGCCGCAGCCCGCCAGGACCAAGCGTTGCTCGGCGGCCTGGAAGCGCACCGCTTCCGGCCGCGCCTGCACGCGCACGACCCGACGTGTGGCTTCCGGGTCCTCGTCGGGGCAGTGCTGGACCAGATAGATGTCCCGGAACGAGGCGACCACCCCCGTGCCCAAGCAGTAGCCGATGGCCAGTTCTCGCTCCTGGCCCGGCAGGGCCATCAGGGTGGAAAGCATGTGCTCGTTGAGGTACACCGTGACGGGCACTTCGACCGGCAGAAGGCTTTCCGTCGGAGCCGCTCGCCCAGAAGATACGGTAACCACTGGGACTCTCCGGAGCTCCATGGACACCTCACGCCGAGCGGCCCAGGTCTTGCTGGAGCTGTGGGAGCGCGGCCCGGCCGGCCTGGCGGCCCACTAGGTACAGTTCGTCCGCCTGGGAACCGAACCGCAGCCAGTCGAAGTGGGCGGTATCGGGAGTGATCAGGCAATCGGGGCGGTCGTCGGGCTTGACACCGGCACGCCGCACGAGGATGGAATAGCTCATCGCCAGAACATCGAAAGGGGTGCGGGGCACGATCTTGGGCACTTCGCGCGGGTGCGCATCCACCGCGATCACGTAACCAGCGCCGAGTTCGCGGGCTGCCGCCACGGGCAGATGGTGCACGACACCGCCGTCGACCAGCAGACGGCCGCCGATTTCGGCCGGCGTGAAGATGCCGGGTATGGCACAGCTCGCACGTACCGCCGGCGCCAGCGGCCCTTCCCGGAGGATCACCTCTTCGCCGGTATGCAGGTCGCAGGCGATGACGGCAAGGGGGATCGAAAGGTCTCGAAAGTCCAGATCCCCGACCAGTTCGCGGAAAAAGCGCTCAAAGTCCCGACCGTCCAGCAGGCCCGGCCGGCGGAGGCTCGGCCGGCCCAGCCGCAACAATCCGAGACCCCGGGCCAGACGCAGGATCTGCTCCGGGCTCCAGCCGCGGCAGAAGAGCGCCCCGACGGCGGCTCCCGCACTCGTGCCCACGACCAGGTCGGGTATGAACCCGTTTTCCCACAGTACCGAGAGCACGCCGATGTGCGCGATGCCCCGCGCCGCTCCACCGCTCAGGGCAAGCGCTACCTTCACGCGGCGTGCCCGGCGACGGAGCAACTGTTCCAGCGCCTCGAGCGGCTCTTTGACCAGACTGCTCAGTGAACCGGTGAAACGCGACATCGCCCATCCTTTTGTCGACGATCCGCAACCATTCTGCCCCCGGGCCTTCCCGATGGCGAAGGCCTGCTTGATATGGAGCGCCCATCTGCGCGGAAGCACACCCTAGCGCCCGTTCCGCCGCCCTATTCTACCACGCTGCCGAACCCGCCGCAAGGTGGATGTGCCCCCTTCACCTGGGGCCGGGGTTCGAGGAGGCCGGCAGCCGACCGGCGCAGCGCGTCGGACGCTTCCTGCAAGAAAATGCCAGGGTGGGGGCTGGGAATCCCACCCTGGCGTTGACGGGCGACCTGGCGGCCGGGAGAGGATCACAGGTCGCCCAGGACCGATCGGACCTCCGTGGGGTCAAAATCGAATCGGAGGCCGAGCGGGGGCAACGGTTCCTCCTGGAAAAAGTCCGGAAGCGCGTCGTGCTCGGGCCCGTACCCCACCGTGCGGTTGTACTCCCGCTCGCGCCGCAGCGTCTCCTGTGCCAGGGAAAAGAGCATCTCCTGGCTCCAGGAACCGCCGCAGTGGGCGTCCAGGAGGTCGGTCAGGAGCGTCCAGTCCGCCAGGATCGGAGCGCGGGTGAACCAGCACAGGCCAAGGGTGTCGAAGATGGTCGCCAGGTGCTGCAGGTAGCGCGAGAGCTCCACCTGCCGGTCCCGGAGGTGCGGGTCAGGCTTGGTGCCGTCCGGGAGCGCACTCCCGGGCAGACAGTTCCCGGCCGTGTGGTCGGCGCCCATTGGGGAGGTAGCGTAGGTCAGCCCTGTGCCCTTGAGCGCGCGCGGATCGTAGGCCGGCATGCCTTGTCCCTTGACCTGAGGGACACGCCGCACGCCGAAGACGCGGCCCGTAACCGCCGCGCCTTGCCCGAGGACGCGTCCCAACGGCGTCCCTTGGGCGACTTCCTCCAGCAGGGCGAACGCGCCGGGCCCGTCGCCGAAGGCAAGGAGGCCGGCCTCCATGCAGACGCCGAGCGTCACGCCCATTTCCATCGTGTCCAGGCCAAGCTCATCGCAGCGGCGGTTCAGCCGGGCGAGCATGTCCAGATCCCCGATGCCGCAGTTCGACCCCAGGAGGACGATGCTCTCGTACTCGAAGCCGCGCGTCAGTTCGTTCCCCTCCGGTCCGGGGTAGGTGTTCGAACAGCGGATCACACAACCCGGCATGCAGGGGTGTGTCGGCCGCCCCTTGCGTTCCACGATCGTGTTGTAGAGCGCCTGGCCGTCGATGCGCGCGGCTTCCTCGAACTCGCCTTGTCGGAAGTTCCGCGTGGGAAGGCCTCCTAAGGCGTTGATCACTGAGACCAGGGCTGCGGTCCCGAACCGGGGGAGCGACTGCCCGGTCGAGGGGTGGGCGAGGAGTGCCTGTGCGAAACGACGCCGGGCAGCGGCGAGTCGTTCCGGATCGGCAGAGGTCTGCACCGGGGCATCCGTCGGCTCGATGACGATCGCCTTCAGGCCCATGCTGCCCATCACGGCTCCCAGGCCGCCGCGGCCGGCGTTGCGCGTCGGCAGACCGTCGATGTCGCTGGCGGCCACGTTCGCAGCGGCCAGGCGTTGCTCTCCGGCGGGGCCGATGCACAGGATCCCGACCTTCGGGCCGAACCTTTCCAGGAGCGCGGCGCTGGTTTCGTAGGTGTCGTGCCCTGCGAGGTCGTCCGCGGGCAAGAGGTCGATTCCGTCGCGGTGCACGTGGGCGAGCAGCCACTTTCCTTTCTCCGCCTGCCCGCCGAAGACGATCGCCCGGATGCCTAGCCGTGCGATCATCTGGCCAGGGCGGCCCCCGGTGTTGCTCTCTTTGATCCCTCCTGTCAGCGGGCTCTTTGCCCCGACCGAAAGCCTGCCGGAGGAGGAGGCCCCGCTTCCCCCGAGCAGGCCCGGCGCAAGGACGAGTCGGTTCTTCTCTCCCAGGGGCCAGGCCGAGGGGGGGACCTCTGCGCTCACGATGGCCGAGGTGAGGCCGCGACCTCCGAGCCGTTCCCAGGCCGCGGGAAACGGCTCGCACTGCACCCGTTTCGAAGCGATGTCGACGCGATAGATCATGTCTTGCCCTCCCGAAGGGTCGAGGCTAGGGCTGTAGGATCACCTTCACAGCCTGCCGCTCCCGCATCAGCCGCAGGCCCTCTTCCAGCTGGTCGAGTGGAAGCACATGCGTGATCATGGGCGCGGTGGTCAGCTTGCCGCGCGCAAGCAGCTGCAAGCTTTCCTCAAAGTCCTCCCACGAGTAGCAGAAACTGCCCACGACTTGCAGTTCTCGGCGCACGATCGTGGCGGGGTTGAGGGTCACCGAGTCGTGAAAGATCCCCAGGAGCAACACGCGGGCGCCCTTGCCGGCGCAGGCCAGCTCGAGCGGAAGGGCGGCCGCGCTGCCGGTTGCCTCGATGACGACGCTTCCCATCCGTCCTCGGGTCCATTCTGCCACCCGTGCGACGGCATCCTCCTCCGGGACGCACACCGTGTGGTCCGCCCCGAGCTCTCGGGCGATCTCGAGGCGGGCGCGGTCCTCGGGGCGACCGACGACGATCGTGCAATGCGCCCCCCGGGCGCGGACCGTTTGCAGGGCGTACAGGCCGATGGGGCCGGGGCCAAAGATGACCACAGTATCCTCTACGTTGACCCCGATCTTGCGCACCCCCCGGTAGGCCGAGGCGATGGGGTCCACCGAAGCGCCGTCCTCGAAGGAAAGGTTCTCCGGAAGGCGATGGAGGCAGGATTGCGGGACAGCGACATACTCCGCATAGGCGCCGTTCACGTGGATGCCCAGTTCCAGGATGTTGTCGCACATCGGTTCGTTGCCGACCCGGCAGTATGGACACCATCCGCATCCCTTGACCAGGCCGACGGCCACCCGATCGCCTACCTGCCATCCCTGGACTTCGCTCCCGACCTGGACGATCTCCCCGGCGAACTCGTGCCCTGGGATGAGCCCGCGCGGCACTTCCCGTCGTCCATCGAAGATCGGAAGGTCGGTCCCGCAGATCCCGACGGCCCGGACGCGCACCAGGACCTCGCCCGCCTGGGGCTTGGGCTGGGGGACCTCTTTCCAGACAAAGCCTGGTCCCGGCTCCTCTTTGACCGCCGCTCTCAAGGCGATACCTCCCGGAGGGCCCGGAGCAAGATCTCGGCCCCCTCGTCTGCCTGTTCCTCGGTGATCGTCAACGGAGGGCAGATCCGGATTGTGCTGGCGCCGCACTTGGTGATCACCAGGCCGTAACGCGTCGCGCGCTGGGTCACCTCCTTGATGGCCTCCAGGGCGGGCTGCCCGTCCGGCTGCACGAGCTCGACGCCCACCATGAGTCCGATCCCCCGCACGTCGCCGATGATGGGCAGCGTCTCTTTGGCCTGGAGGAAGCGCTCCTTGAGCCGATCCCCGACGCGAGTGGCGTTCTCCATCAGCCCGTCCCGGAGGATGATGCGAAGGGAAGCGAGGCCGGCCCGACAGGAGACCGGGTTTCCCCCGAAGGTGGTGCCGTGGGCGCCGGCGAACCACCGTTCTGCAAGGTCTGCGCGGGCAAGAACCCCGCCCAGAGGCAGGCCACCCCCAACCGCTTTCCCCATGGCGATGATGTCGGGCACCACGCCCCAGCGTTCGATGCCGAACATCTTCCCGGTGCGGCCGATCCCGGTCTGCACCTCGTCGGCGATGAGGAGGGCTCCGGTGCGGTTGCAGATCTCGCGCAGCCCCTGGATGAAACCTGCGGGCGGGACCACGTAGCCGCCTTCTCCGGCGATCGGTTCCACGAGGATCGCCGCGAGGTCGTCCGGGTGCACCAGGGTGCGCAGGATCTCCTCCACCAGGTGCAGGCAGGCGAGACCGCAATGCTGGGGGTCCTTATGGCCGAGGGGGCAGCGGTAGCAGTAGGCGTAGGGGGCGTGCACGACCCCGGTGAAAAAGCCTGCGAGGCCTTTGCGAAAGTTCACGTTGCTGGCGGTGCAAGCGAGCGCTCCCATGGGCCGGCCGTGGAACGCGTGGAGGAAGGCCAGGATCACCGGCCGGCCAGTGGTATGGCGGGCCATCTTGATGGCCGTCTCGATCGCTTCCGAGCCGCTGTTCACCCACATCCCCTTTCCCTCGTTCAGCGGGGAGGGGGAGACCGCGCGCACCTGTTCCATCAGCGCGACGTACGGTTCCATGTAGCCGATGTGGGAGGCCGCGTGGATGAGCGTCCGGGCCTGTTCTGTGATCGCTTCGACGACCTCGGGGTGGCAGTGCCCCACGCTCATCGTCGCGATGCCGGCGGCAAAGTCCAGGTACCTGCGCCCGTCCACATCTTCCAAATACACCCCCTCGCCGCGGGCAAAGGCGATGTCGGTGTAACGGTAGAGCGCGGTGGTCACTACAGCGGCATCCCGTGCCCGCAGTTCAGCAGACCGATTCTCCGGGGACATAATTCACCTCCTTGTGAACGTCCCGACTAGTGGCCGAGGTAGGCCTCGCGCACGTAGGGGTTGCGGAGCATCTCCTGCGCAGGCCCTTCGAGCACCAGGCGACCAACTTCCAGGACATAGGCATAATCCGAGATGAGGAGCGACTGTCGCACGTTCTGTTCCACCAGCAGGATGGTCAGACCCCTTTCCTTCAGCTGGCGGACGGACTCGAAAATTTGGCGGACGAGCAGCGGGGCCAGTCCCAGCGAAGGTTCGTCCAGCATGAGCACCCGCGGCTGGGCCATCAGCCCTCGGCCGATGGCGAGCATCTGCCGTTCTCCCCCCGAAAGGGTGCGGGCCAGTTGGTTCGACCGTTCCCGCAACACGGGAAAGAGCGCATACACCTCCTCCAGGGTCTGGAGGCGCTTCGGGCGGGCCCGCGGGTGCATCGCCGCACAGAGCAGGTTGTCGCGCACCGACATGTCGTCGAAAAGGCTGCGGCCCTCCGGCACCTGTACGACCCCCATGCGGGCAATGCGGTAGGCCGGCAAACCGGTGAGCTCCACGCCGTCGAAGGAGATGCTCCCCTGGGTGGGTCGAAGCAAGCCGGAGATCGCGTTGATGAGGGTGCTCTTGCCGGCCCCGTTGGCGCCCACGATGCTGACTACCTGCCCCTGTTGGACCGCGAGGGAGACATCCTCGAGCGCCCGGAATGCACCGTAGTGGACCGTCAGGTGTTCCACCTTAAGCATTGGGGGCCTCCTCTCCTAGGTAGGCCTCCAGGACCTTCGGGTTCTGACTGATCTCTTCGGGCGTCCCTTCCGCGATCTTGACGCCAAAGTTGAGCACGATGATGCGCTGGCAGATGCTCATGATGAACTGCATCACGTGCTCGACGAGCAGGAAGGTGATCCCCTCCGCGTTCAGGGCACGGACGAGCCTCAGCATCTCCTCGATTTCCACCGGATTCAATCCGGCAGCGACCTCGTCCAGCAGGAGCAAGCGGGGTTCGGTGGCCAGGGCTTTTCCGACCTCGAGGCGCTTCAGCTCGAGCAGGGTGAGGTCCCGAGCGAGGTGGTCCGCTTTGTGGGCCAGGCCCACGCGCTCGAGGACGGCACGGGCACGCCGTTCCGCTGCCACCATGCTCGGATGGCGGGCAAAAGCGCCGACGAGCACGTTTTCCAGCACCGTGATCTCCGGAAAGGGTTGTACCACCTGAAAGGTCCGTGCCACGCCCAGGGCGCAGATCTCGTGGGGCTTGCGACCGTGGACGGGTACCCCGTCGAAAAAGATCTCGCCCGAGGTGGGACGCAGGAAGCCGCTGATCAGGCTGAAGGTCGTCGTCTTGCCCGCGCCGTTCGGCCCGATCAGGCCGACGACTTCCCCCTTCTCCACCGTGAAGCTCAGGTCGTTCACGGCCACAAGCCCGCCGAAGTGGCGCGTCAGCCGTTCCACGCGCAGCAGCGACGTCATCGCCTATCCTCCTCGGCCTTCGGGCGCCTGATGCGGCGCACCAGCCCGACGATCCCCTGTGGCATGAAGAGCATGACGACCATCAGGATGGCTCCGTAGATGAGGAGGTGTACCCCGGCGAAGGTGCCGCCCAGGCGCGCCCGGGTGAACTCGGCGATCGGCACGAGCACCAAGGATCCGATCGCGGATCCCCATACGGTCCCCAACCCGCCGATGATCGAATAAAGGAGGATCTGCACCGAGGGGCCCTCGCCGAACACCGAGGCCGGGTTGACGAAGGTGAAGTACTGCGCGTAGAAGGTTCCACCGATGCCCGTAAGCACGGCGCTCACGACCGTCGCCACAACCTTGGTGCGTACGAGGTCCACGCCCAGCGCCGCTGCGGCGTCCTCGTTCTCGCGCACGGCGACCATCCAGTATCCCAGCCGGCTCCGGTTCAGCCAGGCGCTGATCGCCAGGCAGAGCAGGGTGAGGACAAGCGCGACATAATAGTACCAGGTCTTTCCCGCAAACTGGAAAAGCGCCGGATTGTGGCCTTTCCAGGGGACTTCGAGCCCTCGTGCACCGCCGAGGTAGGGGATGTTGGACACGACGTAGCGCATCGCTTCGGCGATCGCGATGGTCGCCAGGGCGAAGTAGGGCCCGCGCAGGCCGTAGCGGAAGCAGAGGAAGCCGATGAAAGCCCCGACGGCTCCGGCCAACAGTGCCCCGGCCCACATCCCGAGCCAGGGTGTCACTCCGAAACGGCTGAAGAGGAGAGTGGACGTGTATGCTCCGATGCCCAGGAAAATGCCGTGCCCAAGGGAGTGCTGCCCGGCATAGCCGCCCAGGATGTTCCAGGCCGTCGAGAGGTAGGCATACAGGAGGACCAGCGTCAGTACGTGCAGGTAATATTCCCCACGGTGGACGTGTTGCAGGGCAAGCGGAAGGAGCGAGAGGATCAGGACGCCGCCCACGAGCCCCAGGCTACGGAGGAGACGCGCGCGTTTGCTCATTGTCGCCTCCCGAAGATGCCCGTGGGGCGGAAGAGGAGGAAGAGCACAAAGATGGCGAAGGTAAAGACGCGGGCCAGCGATCCGGGGAGAACCGCGGCTCCGAGTGACTCCGTGAGGCCGATGATGATCCCCGCGACCAGCGCGCCGAGGAAGTTGCCCATTCCTCCCAGCACGACGATGACAAAGGCGATCGTCCCGAAGAAGAGGCCGACGGTGGGCGAGACGTAGTAGAAGGGCACCATCAGGGAGGCCGCCACCCCCAGGCACGCGGAACCGATGCCGAAAGCGATCAGGTACGTCTGCCGAACGTGGATCCCCATCAGGTGTGCCGCGCGGCTGTTCTGGGAGGCCGCACGGATCGCCCTACCCAGGTCGGTCGACTGGAGCAGCCAGTAGAGCAGGGAGGCAGCCAGGATGGACCCTGCGAAGGCGATCAGCTTCGGCATTTCGACCACCACCGGACCGAGCCGGTAGTTCATCTTGGCGTAGCGCGTCTGGGCAAAGAGCACGTCGGCCTTGAAAAAGACCAGCGCTAGATTTTGCAGTACGAGCGACAGCCCCACCGTGAGCAGGATCTGGTTCATGGAGGGGGCGGAGAGGACCGGCTGGATCGTGCCCCAGAAGATCAGCGCGCCGATGAGGAAAAGGGCGGGTATGGTGAGGAGCAGCGTGAGGTAAGGATCCAGCCCTGCCCGCGCCACGGCGAAGTAGGCGATGTACATGCCGATCATCAGGAACTCGCCGTGGGCAAAGTTGATGATGCGCATCACGCCCCAGATGAGCGTCAGACCGATCGAGATGAGGGCAAAGACTCCGCCGATAAAGAGGCCGTTGACCGCCGCTTGGGCGATTAGGGTCATGTTCATGGTCCGCATCCTTCGGGCTGGGGGGAGGGGCGCCGTTGCCCGCTCTCCCCCAGCCTTAAGGTTACTGGCCGAACTGGATCTTGGCTGTAGCGACCGCGGCCGGCCAGACCGGCATGAGTTCGCCGTTCTGGATCTGCACGACGTAGAGCCGCGCGTACTTGTTCTGTCCGTCCTCGCCGAACTGTACCCGGCCGGAGGGAAGCACAACCTTTTCCCCGGACATATCTGTCTTGGCGATCGCGTCGCGCAGGGCGTTCTTCTCTGTCGTGCCCGCCCGCTCCAGGGCGTCCGCCAGCACCAGCCCTGCCTGGTACGAGTGCACCGAGTTGCCCGTCATGTCCTCGCCAAAGCGCGCGCGGTAGCGCTCGTTCAACTCGGCGCTCCCCTTGGCGAACTTGGAGAACTCGACGACGGTGAGCATGCCGTCCGCAGCGCTCCCGAGTCGCTTGATGTACTCGGGGTCGATCGTCCCACCGGCCGTGTCCATGAAGAGGATGTGCTTCAGGCCGAGTTTCTCGCGCGCCTGGGTGATCAGCACGGCATCGTTTAGGTAGGTTACGGTGAGGATCGCGTCCGGATTGCTCGCGGCCGCCTTGGAGACTTCCGTCGTCAGGTCGGCCGCATTTGCCGGATAGGTGACCTCCGCCAGCACCTCGATGCCCGCCTCCTTCAGGAACCGCTTCTGCGCCTCAGCGGTGGACTGCCCCCAGTCCGTGTCCTCATGCAGCAGCGCCACCTTGCGGATCTCGGGGCCGCCGAGCGAAGGAAGATCCTTCAGGAAAGCGACTTGGTCGGCGGCGTAGGAATCGGCCTTGGGTCCCACCCGGAACACCCACCGGAACCCACGCTCGGTGATCTTGTTCGCCACGGCGATGTCGACGATGAAGGGCACCTGCAGGCGCTCAGCCTCCTGGGTTGCCGGGATGGTGACCGCCGACTGATAGCAGCCGATGATCGCCACCACGCCTTCCTGCTGTACCAGCCGGTCCACTTCGGACACGCCGACGTCCGGCTTGCCTTGGGTGTCGCCGAACACGAGCTCGATCTTTGCCCCGCCCATGGAGCGGATGCCGCCCGCGGCGTTGATGTCCTCCACCGCCAGCACGAGCCCGTTGCGCACGTTGTCCCCGATCTGGGCCAGCTCGCCGCTCAGCGGGTAGAGCGCCCCCACCTTGATCGTCTTCGGCTGGCCTTGTCCTCCGGGCTGTGCCCCGCAGGACGCCAGAACGATGCACGTCAGGAGCACCCCAAGAGCCGTGAGCAACCGGTTCCTTTTCATTTTCTTCCTCCTTGCTTGCTCTAGAAGAAATCCCCGCGCTTGGCTTCGCGAGACGTCGAGCTTCACCTCCTTTCATGCCTTTCGGAACCTCGCCGCAAAGACTGCCCCTACAGGGTCGGTTTCCTCATCCTCTCCGTCTGCCGACGGAGGAAGCCGTCCAGCGTGGCCAGTAGAAGCCCCATCTGCTGTTGCAGAGCGAGGGAGGGGAGTTGCAGGCTCAGCAAGCGCGGAAAATCCATCCGGTGCACCGCGGTGATCCCTTGCTCCAGAAGGCAGTGCGTCGCATCGATTGCGAGGTCTACGAGGTAAAACTCGACGTCCACATGCAGAGGTCCGGCGCGAACGTCGCGGATCAGGGAAGGATACCGGGTCTGGAGTTGCTTCAACCGCCCAAGCAGCTCGTCGAGCTCCAAAGAGAAGCACATCGTCCTGCTCCATCTTTCGAAATTTTACCCTCCTACCACCCCCGCGTAAACGGCCCCGATGGACACTCTTTCGCGGAGCATTGTGTGCAGAGTGCACACAACGTGGTCCGGGGGATTTCGCGCAGACCCTGAGGGGCGGAGGGTGTCAGTCCGCCTGCGGTGTCTCGGGTGCGGAGGGGAAGACGCGGGGGCTGGTGCATCCAGGGCGGAGGCGGCGCTCCTTGAGAGCCAGATGCAAGTTCAGGCGGGTTTCCGGCTCTGTCAGCCGCAATCCGATGATCTGTTCGATCCTTTTTAGGCGTTGTCGTAAGGTGTTCCGATGCAGGAACAGACGTCGAGACGCCGCCTGGGCATTGGCCCCTGCGTCCAAGTACGTCTCCAGGGTCGTGAGCAGCATGGTGCGATGTTTCCCGTCGTAATCGGCCAGATCGGCCAGCGCCCGCGCGAAGGCATTCTGCTCCCGGACCTCCGCGGGCAGGTGTCGAAGCCAGTACAGGTAGCCGAGCGACTCGAAGGTCGTGACGCAGCCCGATCCGTACAGCGCCAGCCCGGCTTCAAGCGCCTCGAGGGCTTCTTCGTAGCTCTGGGCGAGCTCTTCCAGTTGCTGTACCCTACGCCCCACGCCGATGGTGAGCGGGTATCCCTCGTGCCGGCCCCTTGCCACCAGCCTCTGGGCCAGATCGGTCCCTTCTTCGCTTGCCCGGCTGCCGATCAGCACCACCAGATCCTCCCCTCGCTCCACCACGATCCCCCGCTGACCGGCTGCCCGCATCTCTTCCAACACGAGGCGGGAAAGCCGCAGCGCGTCCGGAAACGCGTGCCCGGGGGGCCGAACGAGCACCACCTGCTGTCCGTTGGCAAGCCCGAAGGAGCGCATCTTCTCCGCGACGGAACCCCGCACGAGTGGAGGCCGGCGCAGCAGCTCCTCCAGCAGGCCGCTCTGGAGCCGCTGTTCCGCCTCGTAGACGGCCCGCTCTCGCACCATGATCAGCGCGGCGACGGTCGCCGCATGCTCGATGGTCACTAGGTCCATTTCCCGGATGGTGCGGTTGTGTGGGATCAGCCACACATACCCGAGCCGTTCCCCGGCGGCGATGATCGGCGCGACGATCCGCTCGTACTGCATCCCGTGCTCCGGCAACGGCTCGAGGTGAACCGGGTGCAGGCTCGTCTGCAACGTCTCCAGAACGCCGCGCCGGCGCAGCTCCGCGAGCAACCGGGCCGGCGTCTGTCCCTCCAGGATGCTCGCTTCCCGCGCCGGGTCGACCTCACCCCACGCGGCATAGGCAAGCAACCGAAAGGAGGCATCCTCGATCGTCACCGCGCACTCCACCAGCCGGGCGAGGACCTTGGCGAGCACATCCAACCCCGCTCCGCTCAGGACGACCTCGGTCAGCCGCTTGTGCACCTGGAGGGACTGTTGGAGCAGGGCATAGCGCTCCTGTACGATCCGTTCCACCAGGGCCCGGGTGACTTCGATGAACGGGATCTCCCAGGGAAGGGTCAGCAGAGGAAAGTTCAGCTCGTTCGCCTGGTCGATCATCACCTGGGGGATCTCGTGGAAGTAGTGCCCGACGCCGATGACCATACCGACCGCGCCGGCGCTGACCAGCTGGCGCACCAGGACGTGCTGCAGCTCCGGGTTGTCCCGGATGCCAAAGGCCGTGGTGAAGATCAGTTCCCCCTCCCGTACCCACTCGGCCATCTCCGGGATGTCGACCATGTGCACCCACTGGATGATATTGGCAAGCCCGCCGTGGCCCGCGACAACCGTGGCTCGCCCTAGAGCTTCGGTCTTGAGCGCTTCGGCGATGCTCAGCATGCTAGCTCAGCCCTTCTGTCCGCCTCAGTCTACCCGCAGCGGTGCAATCCCGTCCGCGGGGAACCCGCAGGCCCGGTAGAAGGCGCGCGCCGGTTCGTTGGCGCGCGAGGTATCGACGAGCAGCCGCGTGCAGCCCCGGGCACGCGCGAGGCGCATCGCAGCTTCCACCAGGCTTGCCCCGATGCCCTTCCGGCGATGGGCCGGATCGACCGCGAGCTCCCCGATCAGTGCGCGCACTCCCGCCAGCCCGGTGGCGAACGACAGGCTCAGGAACCCCACGACCTCGCTGCCCACTTCGGCCACCAGCACCTCCAGGGAAGGGGTCTCGCGGAAGCGCTGCGCGGCCGCCCGTTGCCCTTCCGCGTCCAGCGCGGCCTCGTCCGGGATGCAACGCAGCAACTGGAGGACCCGCTCCTCGTCCCGTGGCCGTGCGCGCCGGATGTACACCCCGGGAATCGGTTCCAGGACCGCTGTTTCTTCGGGGAACCGTTCCAGCAGGCGCTCGCGGTCTCGCTTCCAGCGCTCCAGCGCTTCGCGATGCGTGCGGAACGCCAACCGTGGCATCTCCGGCAGGGGGAAGATCCGTACCTCCTGAGCATCGTCCCCGGGGCGCAACTGCCCACCCACGACGCGCGCCGTGTAAAAGATCACGATGCCGCCCTGGGGCTCGTCGTCGAACGAGTAGACGCCCACGAGCTCCCCCACCGCTACCTGCAACCCCGTCTCTTCGGCGCATTCCCGTATTGTGGCCTCCTCGCTGCTTTCCCCGGCTTCCATAAACCCGGCGGGGAAACACCATCCGCCCGCCTGAGGGGGTTCGCGTCGCCGCACCAGGACCAGCCCACCTTGGTGCTCGATGATCGCGGCGACCCCGGGGACGGGGTTGTAGTAGTAGACGAAGCCGCAAGCGGTGCAGACGTCCCGGACCCGACCTGCTTGTTGTCGGTGCTCCATCTCGTGTCCGCACTGAGGACAGTAGCGCATCCGTTTCTGCATCCCGGCCGGCCCAGCCCGGCTATGCGAATTCCCACAGGGCCAGCCCGCTGGCCGCATCGGCCCGGCGTTCGAGCGCGGGCCCGATGCACTCCTGGAGCCAGAACTCGCCCACGAAGATGATCCCTTCGAACAGGTGGCCCGCGATCGCCCGCCCGTCGTTCCCGGAAAGCACGACGTGCAAGTGCACAAACGGCTCGCCGTCCCTCAAGGAGACGTTCCCTTGGCAGGATACGATCTCCATCGGCTCGTCGACCTCGATCCTCCGATAGGTGCGTTCCTCCTGGTCAAAGTACCCCAACACGGCTCGTCTCACCGTGCCGATAGCGGAGAGCCATCCGGCCTGTACCTTCTGCTCGCGACAGAACTCGGCGAGCGCCTGCCCGACCTCCTCGCCCTCGGGCAGCCGCCCAAGGAACGTGCGTCCCGAACGGAATTCCCTCGCCGGAAGCATCGGATCCTCCACCACTTCTCTTTGTTGCGCTCGGCCGTCTCTCTGCCTGCCTCCGGGCCCGCCTTGCGGGAACCTGGGTATCCCTCAACGCGTCCCACGCTCTTCCTGGGGATCGAGCTGTTTCCGTGCCAGCCACGCCAGGAGCAGGCTGCCGCCCAGCGCCATTCCCAGAAGCACCATCAGCTTGTACAGCCCGCTGGGGAGCAACTGAGCCGCCCCGAAAAGTGCCGAAGCGCCGTAAAACAGGGCGACGATCTGCACCTGCGACAGCCCCGCGTGGAGCAGCCGGTGGTGCAGATGGCCCTGATCGGCCTGCAAGGGCGAGTGCCCCCGCAGCAGGCGAAAGATGATCACCCAGGCGACATCCAGGATCGGCACCCCCAGCACCAGCAGCGCGGTCGCGATCTTGGCCCCACCGATCACGGACAGGATCGCGAGGCTGAAGCCCAGGAACACAGCCCCCGAATCGCCCATAAAGACCCGGGCAGGGTGGAAGTTGTAGGGCAGGAAGCCCAGACAGGCACCCAGAAGCGCCAGGGGCAGCGGCACCAGGCTCAACTGGCCCAACCGCCACATATGGAAGGCGAGCAACAGCGCAGCGATGGCCGTCACTCCGGTCGCCAGCCCGTCGAGGCCGTCGAGCAGGTTGATCGTATTCATCATCCCCACGAACCAGAGCAGGCTGAACGGGACGGCCACGGCGATCGGCAGATAGACCGTTCCTCCAAGCGGATTCTGTACCTGGGTGATCAGGAGGCCGGGCGGGGGATGGAGATCGGGGGAAAGGAAGTAGGGAAAGATGACGAGCAACGCCGAACCCGCCTGAATGGCCAGCTTCACCCCCGGGGATAGCTCGTGGATGTCGTCCCGCACGGTCAGCACGAAGGCGACCAGCGGGCCGACGATCAGGAGGCCGATGCGGATGGCTTCACCCGTCGCGCGTCCGAGCGGCAACCAGAGGAGCAGCACCAGGGTCAGCGCCGTGGACAACGCCAGGGCAAGGCCACCGCTCCGCGGGATGGGCCGGGCGTGGATGTGCCGCCCGCCAGGTTGCCGAAACCATCCCCCGCGGATGCCCAGGCGGCGTGCTGCCGGCGTCAGGAGGGCGGAGAGGACGAATGCTATCGCAAGGGAAAGCCACGCAGCGGTCTCGTGCGACATAGCCCACCCAGCCGAGTCCTTCGGGAGACCTCTACAACCGGATCCCGGAAAGCAGCTCTGCTGCACAGGTCCCGCAGAGCACCAGCCCGACCTTTTCCAGCGGCGCAGCCGGACCCCGGAAGCGCCGCCCGCACCGGGGGCAACTGCGTACCACCGACTTGGACCGGACGGGAACCTCCTCTCCCGTCGAGGTCACCCCGGCCCCAAAGCCGAGCGGTCCCAGGCGTGCAGCGAGGCGCCTTGCTTCGCGAAGCGTCACCTCGTCGCCCGCGACCAGCGCAGCCTCGGCGATTTCCCGCACCACGCGTGCGGCATATTCGAGATATCCGGAGAGGCCCTGGTCGCCGGTGGCAATCGCCGCTTCCAACTTCCGCTCCAGCTGCACGAGCAGATCCACTCCGGTGACCATCTCTCCTCCTGTCGGGCCACTCAGAACCGCAGGTGGCCTCTCATCTCCTTTCCCTCCCGTATCCACACGATTTCCGCGGTCTGTCCTGGGGCGATCTCCTGGAGCCGTTGCTCGATCTCGTCGGGCCCCTGTACCCGCGCGCCCGCCAGGCGAACGATGATGTCACCTTCCCGAAGTCCAGCTGCTTCAGCGGGTGAACCCGGCAAGACGTGCGCCACATAGGCTCCGTCGACCGCCCATCTTTCCCCCGGCAGGGTGCGAGTCGCGGCGACGCGTGCCCCGAGCCGCGGGCGCTGCGCGGCCACACGGGCGAGAGCCCGCTCGAGCCGCGTCCGATCGAAGCCGACGATCACCTGGTCGCCGACCACGATCACCGGGACACCGAATTGCCCAGAGCGCGCAACCATCTCCGCGGCAGCGGCCTGATCCCGGCTCACATCCCGTTCGCGGTAGGCAATCCCTCTTTGCGAAAGAAACTTCTTCGCCAGGTCGCAATACGGTCAGGTTGGCGTAGTGTAGACGATCACTTCCATCCAGTTTCCCTCCCGAGCACACTTCCGAACTTTGCTACTCGAGCACGGCAAGGAAACGGTCCCCTGTGAGGCGAAGGCGGAACTCGGCACCGCAGATCGGGCAGGTGAGCTCCCCCGCACGAAGGGCCTCCTCCCCGACCTGTAGGAGGAACTTGCACACGGGGCACAGCACCTCCGAGCCGCTGCTCCTCCAGTACCGCTGATCGAACAGTGCCCGCAGCAGAGCGGGGTCGATCTCGTCGTACGGTGCCTTACGGCGCACGAGGTCTTCGACGCGTCCCGCCTCGCTCACATCGCCGATCATCACCGCTCCCACGAGCCGGCCGTCGGCGATGATGAGCTCCTTGTAGACGCCGTTCAGCGGGTAATCCCCGGACTCCCGCTGCACCTTGCTCGCTGAGGGGCGCAACTCGCCCATGACCAGCAGCGGCATCCCGAACACCCGCGTGGACAGCACGATCGTGCGCCCCCGGAACGGCGCATTTCCCCCGGTGAGGTTGATGCCCGCAACGACGCCCTGATGCCACGCCCGTAACCACCCGTAGGGAGCGCCCTCGCCCGGAATCTGCACAGCGTCCCCTGCAGCGTAGACGTCCCGCAGGGGCGTGGCCAACCGATCGCTCACGGGCAGGCGGTTGCCGCTCACATTCAGGCCTGCCGTCTGAGCCCACGAGAGGGGCGGACGCATCGAGATGGACAGTCCCACCAGATCTGCCGGGATGCGTTCTCCGCGCAGCGTCTCCACCGCGCGCACCCGGCTGCCGCTGCCCAGGAACGCGACAACCTCCGCCTGCGGTAGGACCTCGACCCCCTGGGCTGCAAGTCGCTCCTCGATCACGGCCGAGGCGTCCGGACTGAGCAGGTTGGACCAGAAACGCGGTCCGGAAATCAGGTAGCGTACCGGGAGCCCAAGCTCCCGGAAGGCACGGGCCATTTCCAGACCGATGATCCCTTCACCGACGACGACCGCCTGCCGTGCGCCCTGGGCCAGCTCGCGCAATGTGCTCAGATCCTCCAGTCGCTGGAGGCTGAGGAGCCCCGAAAGCGTGTCGCCCGGGATGTGCCCCCTTTCCGGTGCGACCCCCACGGCCAGGAGCAGCCGATCGTAGGGAATCCGTTCCCCCGAAGCGGTCTCGACGTGGTAGGAACGCGTGTCCAACCCGGTGACCGTGGTTCCCAGGCGCAAATCGATCCGGTTTTCTTCGTAGAAGCATGCCGGACGTCCCCGCAGCTCCTCGAGCGGCACACGGCCGCTCAGGTGGTCCACCAACGCCGGCCTGCGGTAGAACGCTACCCGCTCTGCGGAAAGGATGGTGATCTCGGCCTCGGCTTCCCGCTTCCGGATCACCTCCGCGGCTTTCGTGCCGGCTACACCGTTTCCAACGATCACGTAGCGCATGGGTTCCCCCTTGAATCCTGATATGCACCGATTTGCCTCTTACCCTAAAGGGCGTGGTCTCCTGCGTCTGTGAGCCGAGTTACCGGACCGCCTTCGGAATCTATTCTATCATCCCCCAGGGCCTTTGTCCAACCTTCGGCTGGCTGCCCTCCGGTCGTCGACAAGCGATCCAGGGGGTAACCAGCAGATCTTTTGGAAGCAGAGGCTGCGCGGTTGCACGAGTGACCTAACTTGTGTAGAATGCTCCAGGCCAGAAGCGAGATTGTCGCATCGGTGAGGTCTCCATGCGCGTCCTCTATGTACTGCTCTACTACCTGCCCCATTGCACCGGGCTAACCCTGCACGTGGCGCGCGTCGCGGAGGCGATGGCACGCCGTGGGCACGAGTCCACCGTCCTCACTGCCCGCTATAACCGGGCATTGCCCGCGGAGGAGTGGATCAACGGCGTCCACGTCGTGCGGCTGCCCGCCTTCATGCGCATCAGCCGGGGCATGTTGATGCCCACTTTCCCCGTGGCGGCCTGGCGGCTGATCGGAACGCACGATCTGATCAGCATCCATACCCCGTTGCTGGAAGCCAGCCTCGTTACGACCTGGGCTTACCTGCGGCAACACAAGCCGGTGGTCATCACGCATCACGGAGACTTGGTACTTCCGGCTGGTTGGTTCAACCGGTTCATCGAGTTCGTCATGTACCGCATCTACCGGGCCGCGGCGCGCTACGCTTACGCCGTCATCGCCTACAGCCAGGACTATGCGGACCATTCGCACTACCTCCTTCCGGTCATGCCGAAGGTGCGGCCGATCTATCCGCCCGTGACCATCCCGCAGCCCGATCCCGAGGGCGTGGCTGCGCTGCGCCGTGCCCATGGGCTGGAGGGCAAGACGATCGTGGGATATGCCGGGCGCTTTGTGGAGGAAAAGCGCCCGGACCTGCTCTTACGCACCATCCCGCTCCTGACGACGCGCTTTCCGGAGCTCCGTGTGGTATTTGCCGGAGAATATCGGATCCGCTACGAGCACTTTTACGAGCGCTGTTTGCCCCTGATCCAGAGCCTGAACGACCGGCTCGTCTTCCTAGGGTTGATCCGGGATCCCCAGGCCCTCGCCAACTTCTACGCAATGTGCGATGTGCTCGTGCTTCCAAGCGGGACGGAGTGCTTCGGGCTCGTCCAAGCGGAGGCCATGCTCTGCGGGACCCCTGTTGTCGTGAGCGACACGCCGGGCGCGCGGGAGGTCGTCCGGGTGACCGGGATGGGGGAAATCGTCCCACGCGGCGACGTGGATGCCCTCGCGGAAGGGATCGCGCGCGTCCTCTCGGACCCCTCACGCTATCGGCAACCTCCGGGACGGATCGCCGAAACGTTCAGCCTGGAGCGCACGGTCTCGGCGTACGAGGTGCTCTTTCAAGAGGCCGTGCAGGCATGGAGACAAGCCCGGACCCGGAAGGGGCGCGAGCGGGGAGCGGTCTGACCGTTCCCCGCTCCTCCTCTGCCTGCGCAGGCTAAGGGACCCGGATCACGTAGCTGCCCGCGATCTTGTCGTGCCACCCCTGTTTTTCCGGATCCCACAGGATCCAGAGGAATCCCAGGTAGAACACCGCCGCGCTGACGGCATATCCGATGACCCGCAGGAATGCCTTGCCAACCGTGAGCAGCTGCCCCTGTGTGTCGACCACCTTGATCTTCATCACTTTCTTGCCGATCGTCTGCCCGGTCGTGGTCCAGAAGTAGATCAGGTAGCCCCAGGAGATCACCAGGATGGCCAGCCAGCCCAGGAAGGCAAACAACCCTCCGATGCCGCGGATCCTCCCCAGCCCGATGCCGAAGATCAACCATACGATCCAGTCCACGACCCCGAGGATCACCGCATCGATCAGGTAGGCCACGAACCGTGTGCCGAAATCCGCCCGCTCGCCCATTGAAGATTCCTCCATAGAAGGTCTGCACACCACCTCAACCGCCCAATTCCCCTGCCACACCTCCTCTCAAGCTGCCCCTATGAGCCGGCCTGCGGCACCGGCCGGCCCTCGAGCAACCCAGCCTGCGCGGCCAGTCGCGCCAGCCGGATGCCGACCAGGACGGCCACCAGGAGCTGCTCTGCAACCAGACGAGCCCCCCACCAACCGTCGGAAAGCAAGCGCCCGGCCAGGAACTGGAGCACGCCCACGCCTGCCGCGCCCGCGACCAGCAGCAGTTCTAGGACCGATGCGGCCCCCAGGTTCCTCCAGAGGAAGCGCCACGCGCCGACGAGCGCTTCCCCGAGCCGGGCGCGTCGATGCACAGCGATCCACACGCGGGCATACCCGAACCACCAGGGCAGGAGGAGCGCGAAAGCTGACCACAGCGGGATCGCGGCCAGCGTGAACGCCAGTCCCACGGCCGGGGCACGAAGGTAGGCCAGCCCGACCAAGGCGAGCGTCGCGATCAGGGTTCCCTCGAGCAGCACGGTTTCCCCCAGCAGGAGCGCGAGAAACGACGGGCTCCAGCGCACGAGTCCCGTGCCAAAGCCGCACCAAAGGGTTCGTTCCTTCCTCACGTAAACAGACAGAGCCCCTGCACTGAGCAGAACGAAGGGGAGGTTCGCCATAAGCGGCCAGGCCGGAAGGGAGAGCACGACGGGCCCCAGAGACCGGCTCACCGCCTCGGGGTCGTGCCACAGGGCGCGTATGGCCGCTGCAACTACCCACGGATCCACCCCGTCCGCAAGCTCTTGAAGGGCGAGCCGGTGTCCCAAAGCCCGCGCGAGCGCGCGCTGGGCCGGGAAAAGGACCGCCGCCGAAATCACGAGCAGCATCCCGTAGAAGAGGATTACGACCGGCCAGAAGCGCACGACTAGGTCAATTCCCCGACGAAACGCTTCACAGGCCCCGACGCGCTTCACCACAGCCCTCCCAGGAGCAGGAGCACCCACTCGACCCCGTGGAGCCAGGAAAGCGAAACCCGCGCGAAGGCGCCCAGCTGGGGACGCAACGTGTAGCTGTTGTTCTGGGGCTGCGTGTCCACGTACAGCTTCCTCTCGGGGTCCACCTCGACGAAGCGGACGGGCACTTCGGCGGTGAAACTGTAACGGACGCGGTCCTCGGCACCGTCCCATCGCTCGCGCACCTGCTGCCCGTCCTCGAAGGTCACGGCCACATCGACCGGCAGCGCGACCCCGCCGCGCCGGGATAGATCGACCTCGCAGGTGTAGGGAGCGCGGCGGGTGCATCGGAGGTCTGCCACCCCCACGTCGAACACATCCGGGCTATGGAGCAGGCCGGCAAGCCACTCGGCCGCGTCGTTTCCGGCGACTTCTCGCACGACCCCGAGGAAGTCTTCCGTCTTTGGGTGCGCGAAGCGGTAGCGTTCGTAGTAGGTGTGCATGACGGCAAGCCACTGGTCCGTGCCCAGCAGGCGCTCCATCGAGGCCAGGATGACTGCCGGCTTGCTGTAGACGGCGATCGCGTACTCCGTTATCCCGTACTCCCAGGCTTTCCGGTCCGCCGGCAACGAGGGGGCGAGCCAGTACTGGAACCGCGTACTTTCCAGGTGGGTGCGACCCAGGAGGGAGGGCCCCGTATACTCCGGGTAATACAGGTCCATCAACCGCACCGAGGAATACTCCGCAAATCCCTCGTCCAGCCACGGTTCCTCCGCTTCGTTGGTGGCCACGGTGGATTGCCACCACTGATGTGCGATCTCGTGTGCGGTCACCATCTCCGGGAAGCTGTCGCCCAGCAGGCTTGCCGGAAAGGGCGTCGGAGGGCCGGTTGTGACGAGCATGGGATACTCCATTCCCCCTGCGCCCCCCGCTGCTTCCGGCACGTCCACGATAGTGAGCCGAGGATAAGGATAGGGCCCGAACCAGGCTCCGTAGGCCTGCAGCGCGCGTTCGGCCACGTCCAGATAGCGCTCGACGTATACCGCATGGTTCGGGGCATAGAGCAGGACGACCTCCGTGGAGCCAACCTGTCGCCGGGCCTCCTGGAACTCCGGCCAGGCCGTCCAGGCAAAGTCGATCACCGCCTCAGCGTGAAACCGGTAGGTGACCGTGCCGTCTCCGTTCGCCTCGCGACCTACCTCCAGACCCGTTGCGCCCACACGGTACGTCTCCGGAACGGTGATGGCGACGTCGTAGACCCCAAAATCCGCGTAGAACTCGCTGTTGGCGTGGAACGGGTGGGCGCTCCAGCCGCGCCCGGCTTCGTAGACGCCCAGTTTTGGGAACCACTGCCCGACCATATGAAAGCGATCCGCAAAGCCGGTCCGAGCAAAGACCCGAGGGAGCCGAGCCTCGAACTCCGCTTCCAGTGTCAGCGTTTCCCCGGGTTTCAGGAGGAATGGCAGCGTGGTGGTCATCAACGTTTCGCGGATCACCGTGCGAGGCATGAGGTCCACGTCCTGCCAGGTCAGCCTCCTCACATCCACGCTCCCCGGGTGTTCTGGATCGAAGGCGAAGCCGCGATGCGCCCCCGCCGCTTCGCGCATGAAGAGCGTGTCCTCGTTCCGGAACGCGTTCAGGTAGAGATGAAAGACGAGGGCGTCGATCGAGTCCGGAGTCCGGTTTGTGTAGGTAACGATTTCCTGCCCCGAAAGCGTGTGGGTGTCCGGTTCGAGGCGCACATCGATCCTGTAGGACGCAACCGGTGGCACTGTGGGCCACAGCGTCTCCAGTGCCAGAGGGGTTTGCTGGCACAGCGCTCCTACGAAGAAGAGGATTGCCAAGGCTGGGGTGCAGAGCCAGGGCGAAATGCGCCTATATGCCATCTAGGCTCTCCTTATGGGCAGAATTCTAGCACACCTGCACTTACGCGTCAACCGCGCTTCAGTTGCGGCGGCGCGGCGGATGTAGTACAATGCCCCCGCCAAAACGCCACGAGAGGGCTTTCGGGAGGAGAAAAATGGTCAGACAGCGGGGATTGCCTGCCGATGCGGTCATCGAGGCGCTCGCAGCCATCGCGCGCGCACCCATCGAACAAGACAGTCCAGACGCGCTTCTCGAGACGATCTACCGGGAATGCATCCGCGTCATCGAAGCGGACGGTTTCGCCGCAGCACGGTATGACCCCGCCGAAGAAGCGTTGCGCTTCGATCCGGTTTACGAGCGGGGAGATCGCCGCTCCGCCGTGGTGGAGAACCGCAAGGACCGCTGGGGTCTCGTCGGGCGGGTATTGGCCGATCGCGCCACCCTTCTCTTCGAGGACCTTTCCCGCAGCGGTGCGGCGGAAGAAGCGGTCCCCTTCTCGGGCAATGCCCGCTCCTGGCTCGGAGCTCCCCTGGTGTTCGCTGGGCAGCCTATGGGCGCCCTGATCCTTCAGAGCGAGCAGCCGAAAGCGTTCGGGTCTCCGGAGCAGCGCTTCCTGGAAGCGATCGCTGCCGAGGCTGCGGCCGGCCTCGAGCTTCTGCGCCTGCGCTCCGAAGAGGAGCGTAGGTCGGTGGAAGCGCGCATTCTGAACGGGATCAGCCAGGCAATGGCCGCCTCGCCCGCGCTGGACGACCTGCTCGAGGGGATCTACCGCCAGGTGAGCCGGGTGATGGATGCCTCGAACTTTTACATCGCCCTGTACGATTCCGAACGGGACGAGGTCACCTTCGTGCTGGACGTTCTGGAGGGGGAAATCCATCGGCCCTACTCGAGCCGGCGTGCCGGGCAGGGCCTGACCGAGTACATCATCCGCAACCGCACCTCGCTGCTGATCAAGGAGAACGTCGAAGTGCGGCTCGCCGAACTGGGCATCCAGGCTATCGGGCGCACCGCACAGTCCTGGCTCGGGGTCCCCTTGCTGTCGGGGGAGCGGGTTGTCGGGGTAATGGCAGTCCAGAGCTACACCCACCCAGGTGCCTACGGAAAGCGCGACTTGGAGCTGCTGACGGCCATCGCCGGCCAGGCGGCTGTGGCCATCGAGAACGCGCGCCTGTTGGGAGCCCTCCAACAGCGTGTGGAGGACCTGAGCGTCCTCCACGAAGCGACACAGACGATCCTCGTCGCGGAGACGGAAGACGAGCTGCTCGAGCAAGTCCACCGGCAGGTGGGACGCATTGTGGATGCCTCCGACTTTTATGTGGCCCTGTACAACGACGCGCAGGAGATGCTCGATTTCGTCTATGCCACGGAGGGAGGCGTTCGTGTGCCGGGGCCCGGGCGGCGCACCCTGGCAGAAGGCGGGCTCACGGCTTACATCGTTCGCCACCGCGCCCCGCTCTTCCTTGTGGAACAGATCGATGCCTGGCTCGCGGAGAAGGGGATCGCGGGGAAGGGGAAACCGGCCCGCTCGTTCCTGGGCGTGCCGATGCTCGCGGGCGATCAGGTCATCGGGGCGATTGCTGTGGTGGACTATGCACGGGAACGCGCCTTCACCGAGCGACACTTGGCGCTCCTCACGCACTTGGCCACCCAGGCGGCTCTGGCCCTCCAGCGGATGCGGCTGCGCACGAGCGAGGCGCGCAAGGCCCGGCAGCTCGCCATCATCGGAGAGGTCAGCCGTAAGGTCACGGCCATCCTGGACCTGGAGGAGCTACTTCGGGAACTCGCCCGTTCCATCCAGCTCGGATTTGGCTACAGTGACGTAGCGGTGTTCCGGCTGGACGAGGAGGCCAGGGAGATCGTCCTCGGAGCGCTCGTGGGCCGTTATGCGGGCATTATGGAGTGGGGGTACCGCCAACCCATCGGCGAAGGCCTTCCGGGGATCGCTGCGCAAAGCGGCAGAACGGTGGTCTGCAACGATGTGCAGCAGGACCCCCGCTATGTGCGGGGCTTCGATGCCGAGGAACTTGCCCGCGCCGAGCTGTGTGTGCCGATCGTCCATGGCGAGCGGGTGCTCGGGGTACTGGACATTTTGAGCGAGGAACCGAACGCGTTCGACGCAGAAACGGTCGCGGCCATGGAGACGCTCGCCGGCCAGCTGGCCACAGCGATGCGCAACGCTGTGCTGTTCCAGGAGCGAGAACAGCAGCTGGCCAGCATGAACGCGCTGGGCCGTGTCATACAGGCCACCGCACGGGCGCTCACGATGGAAGATCTCGCGCGGAGCCTCTGCGACGTCGTGCGGGAACTGCTGCAGGTGGACGGCTTCTTTATCGCCTTGCGCACCGAAAAAGAGGGCCAGTTGGTTGCCCCCCTTCTCTACGATGAGGGCGTTTCCTATCCCAACCAGCCGTTAACGACCCGGGGCTTCACAGGCCTCGTGCTGCAGAGCGGCCAGCCGTTGCTGATCCGGAACATGGAAGTCGAAGCCGCGAAGTACCCGATAGACCGTTCGACAACGCTGGTGGGCAGCGGCCGACCCTCGGCTTCCTGGCTGGGAGTGCCGTTGCAGCAGGGCAGTGAAGTGGTCGGGGTGATCAGTGTGCAGAGCTACCGGCCCCACGCGTTCGACGAGTCCGACGTCTCCTTCCTGCAGTCGGTGGCCAGCCAGGTGGTCGTCCATCTGGAGCGGACGCGCCTCTTCGAGGCGACCCAACGCGCGCTCGAGGAGGTGCGACAGAGCCACGAGCGCCAGCAAGAGCTCCTGCGCCTGGTGCAAGAGCTCTCGACTCCTCTCGTGCCTGTGACCGATGAGATCCTGGTGCTGCCGCTTGTGGGTACGGTCGATTCCCGGCGCGCCGAGCAGATCATGGATGTGCTGCTGGAAGGGGTGTCGAACCGCCACGCACGCGTGGTCCTTCTGGACATCACCGGCGTGCCGGTAGTGGACACGAGCGTCGCGAACCATCTACTTCAGGCGACCCAGGCTGTGCGGCTGCTCGGGGCGGAGTGCATCCTCGTGGGCATCACGCCCGAGGTGGCTCAGACGGTCGTCGGGTTGGGCGCGGATCTCGGCGGCCTCGCGACGCGGAGCGATCTGCAGGCAGGGATCGAGTACGCGCTGCGGCTCGTGGGTCGGCGCATTGTCCGGTCCGCCCCCGCAGGCCGTGGCCGGCAGAGCGGGACCTGAGGACCTGGCGGGCACGTCCGCGCTAGTGGGTGACGGCCATCTTGACGATACGCCCTCGGCTGTCCACGACGACCCGCGCGACCTGAGGCAGGAGCGCACCGTCCGCGGTGCGAAGCTCTCGGCGGCTGGTGAACACGAGCGCTTCGATGCTGGAACCGCTTCCCTTGCGCTGTACGCAGGCCCCCGTGCAACCCCCTCCCGGACAAGTGGAACGCAGCGCGACGTCCATCTCGGTCACGGCCTCGCCCCGGTGCAGCCACGTCAGGCTCCGGCGGACGCGTTCGACGAGTTCCTCCGAAAGCTGGTGGGGAGCCACTGGCGCAGCGTGCTTTGCGCACAGCACCGGGGGAGATGCCGGGGCTGTGCTCCGGGTGACCGTGTGGGCAACCGCAAGGGGCACAGGCGAGGCGAGCGCGGCCAGGGGATCCCCATACAGGACAAACTCCAGCAGGGTCTTCATATCGTCGCCGTCCAGGTATCCCTGCTGCTGATACATCTCCCGCGTGAAATCGATCTTGGCCTGGAGGAGGGCCTCGCCCAGCGGTTCCCCTGCCAGCACGTGCTGCCAGAAGAACACCCCCAGCAGATCCGCGGCTCCCAGGGGCGGTGCGGCAACCCCATAGGAGATGACGGTGGAACCGACGACGCCCAGCGCGCCCTCGGAGAGGAAACGCAGAGCAATCGAGCTCTGCGCGTCCTTGCCCAGGATATGGGCGCCGTAGCAGGCTTCCGAATAGACGACGATCCCTTCCACCTGTCCGGACGGGATCTGCTGCGGGGAAAAGGCGACCGGCATAAGCGGCCCTTCCCCCGGAACCGTCACGTCGCGCTGGCCGTACCAGTTGGGCGACTCGGCAGCGCCGTGCAGGTTGAAGTAGGCGTACGGGGTCTCGGCTAGCCATGCCGGTACGATGGCGTCCCGGCAGGTCGGTGGGCACAAGCGCAGTGGCGCGTCGCCCGGCAGCCGCCTGAAGACCTCCTCCGAAGCCTGGGCCCAGACCTGCGCGGAAAGCCCGAACCTTCGAGCTGGATTCGCCTTGGCTTGGGGCCGCGGCAGCCACGCCGTCAGGCATCCCGGGCGGCTCAGGGCAGGCTGCGCACCGCTCAAGCGGGCCGCACTTTGCTCCAGAAGCTGCAGCAGCAGTTCCGGTGTGGGTCGCCCCCCATCTGGCAACCGGCCGACGGCCCGTTCCGGGATCAGGTAAGTCGGGTCGCGGGAAGCGTAGAGGTTGTCGGAAGGGACGGTTTCATCCGCATCGTCCGTGGGATTCGGCAGTCGGGCAAAGGGCAGGAGGTCATCCCCGCCGATCAGCAGAAGGTAGTGAAAGTCCAGCTGTTCTTCGTGCAGCCTTCGGTCGAGCGCATCCAGAAACTCCTTGATCTCCTGTGGGCGCTGCGGGTCCGGACGCGCCATCTCCGGGTAGGGGGGGCGATCCAGGTACACCACGCGGGCGGCGATGCCATGGTGTTCCACAGCGCGGACCAGGGAGCGCAGGGCATCGTCGATGCGTGCCAAGGCCGCCGCGCCAAACCGCTCCTTCAGTCCTTCTTCCCAGGCGAGGATCACCTCGACGGGGCGCGAGCTGCCCGAGCGGGGTGATGGCGAAGGAGCCTCGGGCGGCGGATCGCCGAACAGCCGAGCGCGCACTTCTCCGACCGAGTGGGCGAAACGGCGCAGGTCGGGGTCCGAGGGTCGTGGGGGCGGCGGCTCGCTGCGGCTTTCCAGGCCTTCGGCATAGGATGCGAGCTCCTGGGCGGCTGGCCCCGCGGGTGCGGCGGCTGTGGCAGCGACCTGTTCTGCCATTTCCAGCCAACGCCGGAGCGCGGGGTCCTCGGGCGGATCCAGGAGGACCGGTCGAGGCGGCGGGGGGAGGCGCGGATCGGTCCCGAAGAGGGCACGTGCACGCAGCTCTTCCGGGTCCCAGGCCCGGGCTTCGCTCCACAGCCTTCGGCCGGCCTCGGTCTGCCCGCGGTAGAAGCGGTGTGCGGCCACGATTAGGAGCGCGACCAGCGCATGGGGGGTCCGCTCCAGAAACGGCTGACAGAGGATCGAGGCCTGATCGTGCACACCGGCCTGCCAGAGGGCAACCGCGTAGGCGAGTTGCAGGTCCGGCCGATCCGGATCGTCCCGCAGGGCGACGGCGAAGGCTTCTGCTGCGGGCTGGGCGAGGCCGCGTTGCAGGTAGAAGCGCCCCACGCAGGCGTGAGTAAAGGCAGGCGGGGGCACCGGCCGGCCCGCGCGCCGCGACAGGGCCTGGTGCAGGGCGTCCCGGACTTCGTCGGAATCCGGTGCGTTCTCGAAGGCCTGGGCCAGGCAACGGGCAGCCGTATCCAGGTCATCACGTGCCG
>JBMFPK010000002.1:0-18144 GCA_049969155.1 Chloroflexia bacterium
AGCACCGGCCCCCCTTCTCCCAAGAGGAGGTAGGCGACCGAAAAGCCAAGCGGGATCGGGCAGATCTTCGCGGGCATCCACGAGGTCCTTTCCTGCAGGCCTCAAGAGGCCCGCTGGTAGACTTCGGGCTTGAGCACCGCGACAAAAGGCAGGTTGCGATACACCTGACGAAAGTCGAGGCCGTAGCCGACGACAAACTCGTTGGGGATATCGAACCCGACATAGTCGAGCGGCACATCCACAAGTCGCCGGTCCTTCTTGTTCAGCAAGGCGCACACTCGCAACGAGGCCGGCCTCCGCCGCCGCAGCATCTCCAGGATGTACTTCAACGTCAGGCCCGTGTCCACAATGTCCTCCACGATGAGGACATGCTTCCCTTCGATGCTCTCGTCCAGGTCCTTCAGGATGCGCACGATGCCGCTGCTCTCCGTGCTCGCCCCGTAGCTCGAGACGGCCATAAAGTCGATCGCCACGGGGCGTTTCATGGCGCGCGTCAGGTCGACCATAAAGTGCACGGCTCCCTTGAGGAGGCCGACAAGCAGGAGGTCCTTCCCCTGATAGTCGGCTTCGATCTGTTGCGCCAGTTCGCGCACCCGCCGCTGGAGATCCTCCTCGCTGATCAGGATTCTGGCCACATCCTCGTACATCGCGCTCCTCCTCAGGCAAGGGGAAGGGGATAACATACATTGTACTATGGGGTCGACCCGTACGCAACTCGGATGCGCAATCTTTTTGGACACGACGAGACGTTGCCCACTCGGGATGGTTCGGCACCCCCGGCCCGAGCAGCGCACAGGTCGCCCCTTGCATCAGAACGATCCACGACAGCCCGGGCGAACGCGCAGCTCTGGAACCAGCCGACCTGGGAGGTTTCCGCTTCGGATCGGGACCGGCGCCTCACCCTTCCTTGGGCTGCTGCGCCAGATACTTCTCGGGATCCCGGTCGAAGGCGATCTTGCATCCCTTGGCGCAGAAGTAGTAGGTCACGCCCTTGTAGACCGAGGTTGCGGCTGCCTTTTCCTCGTCCACCATCATCCCGCATACTGGATCACGCGCTGCCATGCTGCACCTCTTTCGGTTTGGGGAACAACCCCTCCAGACGGGCACGGTTCTGGGCAAAGCCGGTCAAGACTTCCTTGCCGATGACGATCGTCGGGGTCATCATCCGGCCTCCCAGGAGCCGCTGCATCTCCCGGGCAGCCCCGGGATCGCTGCTGACGTCTCGTTCGATGTAGGAGACCCCACGCTGGGCGAAGAAACTCTTCGCGGACTGGCAGTCCCCTCAGGTGGGCTGGGTGTACAGGATCGGTTGAACCGGACCTTTCTCCGCACGGGGAAGCCGTCGACGGAACATTTTGCGTCCTCCTATGGTCTCGTTCGCTCGTAGCCGGGTCGGATGTCCACGCGCCGCAACAGGTTGGCGTTCGTGACCACGGTGATGGAACTGGTGGCCATTGCGATCTCGGCCAGCACGGGATGCATGAGGCCCAGCACCGCAAGCGGGATCATCACCACGTTGTAGAAAAAGGCCCAGAACAGGTTTTGGACGATCTTGCGGAAGGTGGCACGGGAGAGCAGGATGGCCCGCAGAACCCCCGAAAGGTCACCCCGCACCAGGGTGACGTCGGCCGCTTCGATCGCCACATCGGTGCCCGTACCGATGGCGATGCCCACATCCGCCTGCGCGAGGGCCGGCGCATCGTTGATCCCGTCGCCCACCATGGCGACGACCTTCCCCTCCTCCTGGAGGCGCCGGATCTCGCTCACTTTTCCCTCCGGGAGGACTTCGGCGAGGACGCGGGAAATCCCGCAACGTCGGGCGATCGCCTCCGCCGTGCGGCGGTTGTCCCCGGTGAGCATCACCGTCTGGATGCCCATGCGCTCGAGTTCGGCGATGGCAGCGACCGCGTCCTCCTTCAGCGTATCGGCCACAGCGATGGCGCCCAGCGGCTCCGCGTCCACCGCGACGAGCATCACCGTCTTGGCCTCGGCTTCCAGATCGAGCGCCATCTTTCCCAGTGCGGCGGTGTCGATCCCGGCCTCCTCCAGGAAACGCGAGCTTCCCACGCGGACGATCCGTCCGTCCACCTCCGCCTGGACGCCGAGCCCACGTCGGGCCTGGAAAGCGGCGGGAGGCCGCAGGGCCAAGCCTTCGGCACGGGCGCGCTCCACAACCGCCCGGCCCAGGGGGTGTTCGCTCCCCTGTTCGGCGGAGGCAGCCCAGAAGAGGAGCGCTCCGGCATCCCCGTTCCGGGCCACCACGTCGGTCACCTCGGGCCGGCCACGCGTGAGGGTCCCCGTCTTGTCCAGGACGATCACCCGCACGTCCCTGAGGCGCTGGATCGCCTCGCCACTGCGGAACAGGATGCCGTGCTGCGCCCCCAGCCCGCTCCCGACCATGATCGCAGTCGGCGTGGCCAACCCCAGGGCGCACGGACAGGCGATGACGAGCACCGCCACCGTGGCAAAGACAGCCAGCGTGACGCGCCCCAGCATCGGGTTCACCCAGGGGAGGAAGGCGGCCGCCCACCGGCTCACCACGCCGACTTGCTCCGGGAAAAGGAGCCAGGCGAGTAACGTCAGGGCGGCAATGCCGAGCACCACGGGAACGAAGCGCGCGGTCACCCGGTCCGCAAACGCCTGGATGGGAACTTTCGTCCCCTGTGCCTCCTCGACCAGCCGGATCACCTGCGCGAGGAAGGTGTCGCGCCCGACACGGGTCGCGCGCACCTTGAGCAGGCCGTCCTGGTTCACCGTGGCGCCAATCACCTCGTCCCCGGGTCCCCGGTTCACGGGCATCGATTCGCCGGTGACCATCGATTCGTCGAGGGCACTTTCCCCTTCGAGGATGATCCCGTCGGTCGGCACCCGCTCGCCGGGCCGCACGATCAGGATATCCCCGACCTGTACCGCCTCGACGGGAACCTCGCGCTCTTCCCCGTTCACTAGGATATGGGCGGTCCGCGCTCCCAGTTCCAGCAGCCGACGGATCGCTCGAGAAGCACGGCCCTTGGCGGTGGCCTCGACGTATCGCCCGGTGAGGTGGAAGGCCATGATCATCGCCGCCACACCGGCATAGTTGGCGATCGCGGGGTGCCCCTGGATGAAGAGCGTGACGAGCGCCGCCGGCCCGGTGAGGAGGGAAGCCAGCGTCCCCATCGCGATCAGCACGTCCATGTTGGCGCTGCCGTGGCGAAGGGAGCTCCAGGCCGAGCGGTAGGTCGCCCAGCCGGCCCAGAACAGCACCGGCAACGCAAGGAGGATCATGCCGGCCTCGAAGATCCGGTGGTCCGGCCAGACGATACCCCAGGCCATCTCCGGAAGCATCCAGAGGACGATCGGGATCGTAAAGCCCCAGGCGATCCCCAGCCGCTGGCGCGCCTGCCGCAGCCGCCGTTCCTCCGCGTCCTCTTCTTCCCGCGCGAGCGCCTCGACGTCCAGAACGTCGTACCCGGCCTCCCGCACCGCCCGAACGAGCCGCCCCCGGTCAGCGAGCCCGGGAATGTAGGTAACGGTGGCGCGCTCCGTAGCCAGGTTAACCGACGCGGAGAGCACCCCCTCGACGTCCCGAAGCGCCTCCTCTACGTGGGCAACGCAGCTGGCACAGGTCATCCCGACGATTGGAAGGACGATCGTCTCCTCCGGAACGTCATATCCACTCTCGCGCACCGCCCTCACGAGCCGGGAAACGCCCACCTGCCCTGCATCGTAGGCCACAGTAGCCTTCTCCGTGGCGAGGTTCACCACGGCGCGCTCCACACCGGGTACACCCGACAGCGCATCTTCCACATGCGCTACGCAGCTGGCGCAGGTCATCCCTTGGATCGGCAACACAATCTCACGCTTCGCCATGGCGCCCTCCCCGTCGGATGCCCCGGGCAGCCTGGAACAGTTCCATCAGCTCCCCAAGCACGCGGGAACGTACCTCGGGGTCATCGCCGCGGACCGCCTCCGTCACGCAGATTTCGAGGTGCCCGGAAAGCAGAAGGGCGTTGACCTGCTCCAGCGCCTGCTGCACCGCCTGCACCTGGCGCATGATGTCGACGCAGTAGCGGTCTTCCTCGACCATGCGGCGAATCCCGGCCACGTGCCCTTCGATGCTCTTCAGCCTCGCAACCAGTTCCTGATGGTGCCGCTTCATCCTGCGCTCCTTACCCCCACCCCCGCTGGGGGGGAGATTTAAATCATACCGCTCCTTTCGGGACAAGGCCGTAATTCAGATCACCGCGTACCCACTCAATCGCTCTGCAGCCGCCGCAGCTGCGGCACATAGAGGGCGACACCCAGTGCAAACAGGAGGGTCACACCGGCACCGATCACCACGCCTGGCGTGGGGCCGAGGAGCTGCCCGACAGTGCCGATAAAGAGGGAGCTGAAAGGGGTTGTGCCGAAGAACATGAGCATGTAGACCGCCATCACGCGGCCGCGCAGTTCGTCCGGGACGATGGACTGGACGAGCGTGTTGCTCGTGGCATTCTGGGTCACAAACCCGAATCCCGCCAGGCTCAGACAGACGAGCGAAAGCGTCAGGGAACGGGAAAAAGCAAACGCCAGTACGGCGATCGGAAAGAGGAGGCTTCCTGCGGTCAACAGCAGCCCTTTGCGGCGGGAGTGCCCCAGGCCGGCCACGGTCAGCGACGCCACAAGGGCTCCGATCCCCAGCGCGGTATTCAGATAACCCAGCCCTTTTTCCCCGGCATGGAGGATGTCGCGCGCAAATACGGGCATCAGCACCGAGTAGGAGAAGCCAAAAAGGGAGGATACGGCCACGATGGCGATGATCGTGCGCACCAGGAGGTGCCCACGGATGTAGTGGAGGCCGGCTCCGATCTGGGACATCAGCCGCTCGGCCTGCAGCGCAGGGGGCTGCGTCGGCAAGCGCATCAGGATCAAGGCGACGATCACAGCAAGGAAGCTCAGCGCGTTCAGACCAAAGCACCAGGTGGCCCCCCAGGCGCCGAGGACGATGCCGGCAACCGAGGGGCCCACGATGCGAGCCACATTGAACATCGTCGAGTTGAGGGCGATGGCGTTCATCAGGTCGCGGCGGTCCTCGACCATTTCCACGGCCAGCGCCTGTCGGGCCGGGGCATCGAACGAATTCGCGACCCCCAGCGCCAGCGCAAGGAGCGCGATGTGCCATACCCGGAGCAGCCCGGTCGCGGAAAGCACGGTGAGCACGACGGCAAAGGCCATCATGCCCGTCTGGGTCAGAAGGAGCAACCTTCGCTTGGGGAAGCGATCGGCCACCGCTCCGGCCGGCAGCATCAGAAAGAGCGTGGGGATGCTGCCGGCAAACGAGATCATCCCCAAGGCGAATTTGGAGTCCGTCATCTGGTAGACCAACCACTGCTGGGCCACCGATTGCATCCAGGTGCCCATCAGGGAGATCATCTGACCGAAGAACCAAAGTCGATAGTTGTAGTGGCGCAGGGCAACAAAGACGGAAATCCCACGCCGCTCCTGGGTCGCCACAGAACGTGCCATCGTCGGCAATCCATCCCGGTATCAGAGACAACCCCCGTTTCGGGCCGCCATTGTAACACCGGTCGGACGCTTCGTCGAACGCGCCGTGTAGGGGCAGCTTCCCGCCCCCCGTCGCAGGTTCCCAACCCGCCCCTACGCGGCACCCGGCCCGATCGCCAACCGTTGCCAGTTGACCAGCGCAAAGGGGACGCTGATGACGCCGAGGTCCTGCCAGGAGGGCATCGTGATCGTCGCAGCGGTCAGGGGCAGGAAAGGCACGTTGGCACGGCCAATGTAGGCTGCCAGTTGGCCGTACTCGGGGAGGAAGACATTCCCCTCTACCCGGAAGGGGTCCAGGACCAGCCGCACCGGTTTTGGATACTTGGGAATCCGGAGGACCGCCGGCGGAGCTGGCCTCGGCTCGGATGGGCCGGCAGCGGAAGGTACCTCGTGGATGATCAGAATCTGCCCCCGGTGGATGAACCAAGGGCCGGGCTCGGGGACCATCTCCAGGGAGCGCTTGCTCAAATCCATGAAGCGCGGTTCGTGCAGCTCGAGGAATTCCTCCCCCTCGATGTTGACATGATCGCTCAAGCGGATCGGAGCCAGCCGCTGGATCGTACCCCTGGCAATCCAGAAGGCGGTGTAGATCGTGACCGGGATCGTCTCGCGGCGAACTTCCTGGAACTCCTCGGCCAAAGGACCCCTCCCTTGGGCTCCTAGAACCCAAACTATTCCGTTTCGATCCGCAGGAAGCGGCGCCTCCCAACCTGCAGGAGGCCCTGCTCTGCGGATGCGGCCGCATCCAGGATCGGCCGCCCGTCCAGCACGACCGCCCGTTGCCGAATCAGACGCCGGGCCTCGCTCTTGCTCGGCACAAGTCCGGCCTGGACGAGCAGCTCGGCCCAGGGGGTTTCCTGCTTCAATCGAAAGATCGGCACTTCCGAGGGAGCCTGGCGCTTCTGGAAAATGCGCTCGAACTCGGCCTGAGCTGCTTCCGCTGCCGCCGCCCCGTGCAGCCAGGCCACGATCTCGCGCGCGAGCCGCTTCTTGAGCTCCATCGGGTGCGCCTCCCCCCGCGCAAGCGCCTCCCGCATCGCCTCCAGTTCCGCATCCGGAACGTCTGTCAACAGCTCGAAGTAATCCATCATCACGGCATCGGCAATGCTCATGATACGCCCGTACATATCGTTCGGAGGGGTGGTCAGGTCGATCGTGTTCCCGTAGCTCTTGCTCATCTTGCGACCATCGGTCCCGATGAGCAGTGGGCAGAGAAACACATCCTGGGGGGAAAGGCCTAGAGAAAGCTGCAGCTCGCGGCCGGCCAGGATGTTGAACTTCTGATCCGTCCCGCCGAATTCCACGTCCGCCTGCACGGCGACCGAGTCATATGCCTGAAGCAACGGGTAGAGGAGCTCCATCAGGCTCAGCGCTCGCCCTTCCTCGTAGCGTTTGCGGAACGTCTCATGCTGCATCATTTGGGCAAGGGTAAAGCGGCTCGTCAGGCGAAAGACGTCCGCCAGTGTGAAGGAGCCGAACCACTCGGTCTGCCACCGTACTTCGGTGCGTTGTCGATCCACAATCAGGAAGAACTGGTCCATGTACGTCTGGGCATTCTCCCGTACCTCCTCCGGGGTGAGCATCTGTCGGCTGACATCCCGTCCAGACGGGTCACCGATCTGCGCCGTCCAGTCGCCTACGATCAGGACAACCTGGTGGCCCAGGTCCTGAAACTGACGGATCTTGCGCAACACCACCGCGTGGCCGACGTGCAGGTCCGGCTTGGAAGGATCAAAGCCTAGCTTCAGCCGCAACGGTCGCCCCGCGGCCAGCTTGGCACGCAGTTCCTCCTCCACGATGATCTCCGCAACGCCTCGGCGCAGCAAACGGTCGAGATCCAGCGCCATCTTCAACACCTCTGCCTGCAGACTCGCTTTCCTTCGGAGTTTGGGCGTATTCTAGCACAGCGCCCTACCCTGCGCAAACCTCGCGCGCGTTTGCAGCCCTTTGCACCGTGTAGTATAATGCGCTCGAGCGAGCGCGGGGATCCCCTTGCGACGGTCGCCGTAAGGAGTCCCCCTGAGGAAGTACCGGGTCCGGAGGTCTTGCCTCTCCCGGAAAACTCTGTACGGAGGCGTACGATGCCAGGAGTGTTCGGTGGCAAGCGCGAAGTCCTGCCGGAAGTCTCAGGGGAGGGCAAGGCGGAGACCTGGATCGGGAGCACCACGAGCATCGAGGGAGGGATCATCAAGTCCGACGGCAACCTGCGGATCGACGGTTCGGTCGAGGGCGAGATCTCCATCGCCGGCGTGCTAATCGTCGGCAAGACGGGGCGCGTCGTCGCGAACATCCGCGCGCGCCACGTCTTTGTCGCCGGGGCGATCAAAGGGGATATCGAGGCCCCCGAAGGCCTGGAGATCACCAACAGCGGCAAAGTCTTCGGAAACATCACCGTGGGCAGCCTCCAGATCGAACAGGGCGGGGTGTTCCGGGGCCAGAGCTTTATGGGCGGTGAGGGAATGCCCGAACCCCCGCTCCTGGAGGCGCCAGCCCGCACGGTGGAGGAAAAGGAACGTGCGGAAGGCTAGGCCGGCCCGTTTCTGGCAGCGACTGCGGCTGCGCATCCGACAGGCGCTCGGGCAGAGCAGGTTCCTCTGTGACGACTGCAAGTGGGACTGGCCTTCTGCCTGCCACCGCCGGGAGCGGCCCAACGCGACCGAATGCCCTGATTACACACCCAAAGGCCGCTGAGGAGGGAGGAACGTGTCAAACGACCGGGCACGGTGGAAAAGGCCGGGCATCCGTCTGGCCATCCTGCTCCTGATCGTCCTCGGAGGATACTTCCTTTCCATCTTTGTCAAGCAGTCGTGGAACTTTTACCGGCTGCGCCGTGAGCTCCGGGAGCAGGAAAGGCGGGTCGCCCAAATGCGGGAGGAAAACCAGGCTCTCCAGCGACTCCTGGAGCAGTACAACACCCCGGGCGGCCGCGAGGAGCTGGTCAAGCGCTCCCTCCCCTTCAAACGCGCGGGCGAACGGCTGATCATCCTGGTCACCGCCGAAGCGAGCCCCACGACGCCCTCCCGGCCTGCCGAGAGCGGCTCCCGCTCCTCCGAGGAACTGGCCGAGCTGCCCACCTGGCAGCTCTGGCTGCGGGTCGTTTTCCCTCCCGCGACCGGCCCTTGACAGCTCGCCCCCTCCCCGGTATACTGAAGATAGCGCCGAAGTGGCGGAACCGGCAGACGCGACGGTCTCAAAAACCGTTGAGGGTCGCCCCTCATGTGGGTTCGAGTCCCACCTTCGGCACAGCGCCGAGGCAGATTGCCTTGGCGCTTTTCTTTACCCGCTCGTCGCCATCACGATCCGGTCGCGACCCAGCGCCTTGGCCTGGTAGAGCGCGGTATCGGCCGCTGCGATCAGAGCATCCGGGGAATCGCCGTGGGTGGGGAAAAGGGCAACCCCGATGCTCACCGTGATGGGCACACCCTCCAGGCCGGGGCTCGGCGCTTCTTTGACCCCTGTCCGGATCCGCTCCGCTACCTCGCGCGCCTCGTCCTCCCCCGCCCCCGGGAGGACAACCACGAACTCCTCACCCCCGTAACGCCCCGCCACATCGTACTCCCGCGTCTGCCGACGCAGCACCTGGGCCACCGAGCGCAGCGCGGCATCGCCCAGGAGGTGGCCGTAGGTGTCGTTGAGCTGCTTGAAGTGGTCCAGGTCCAGCATCAGCAGCGCCAGGGTCCTCCCCTCCCGGCGTGCGCGCTCCACCTCTTCCCGCAGCCGCTCCCGCAGATGGGCGTGGTTGTACAGGCCGGTGAGCGAATCCCGCATCGCCCGCTCGCGGATCTCCTGGTGCAGCCGTGCGTTGTCTACGGCGATGCTGATCTGATGCCCGAAGGCGATGATCAGGTTTCGCTCGCTCGCACTCAGCTCCCGCTCTCTTGCCGCGCCCAGGATCAGAAGGCCTACTGGTACCCCCTTGGCCCATAACGGTACCCGGGCACACACAACGAACTGCTCTCCCCAAAAGCGCTCTGCTCCGAAGTGAGGACGCTCCATCCCCTTCGGGGAAAGCCAGCCCTCTCCTGAGCCGCCCTCCAAGAGGAGCACCTGCCGCAGACGAACGACTTCCTCGGGCAACCCGCGGTGAGCCGCCAGGACCAGCCGGTTTTCCCCGCGTTCGACCAGGTAGATCGCCCCCACCTCGAACCCCAGGAAGGAAAGACAGTTGTCCAGGGCCACCTCCAGTACCTCCGACAGTTCCAGCGAAAGGCTCAACATCGCTGCAAGCGAGTTGAAGGCGGCCAGCTCGGCATTGCTCCGCTCCAGCTCGGCCTGCGTTTCCCGGAGGCGCGCGTTCGCCGCATCCAGCTCCTCGATCTGCGCTTTCAACTCCGCTTCGCGCCATACCCGCTCGGTCACGTCCTCGATCAGGGTGACCACCCCGACAACCTGCCCTTCGCGGAACAGCGGCACGATGCGCGCGCTCTGCTGCATCTGCTCAAAGGGGGCCCCGGGCAGGGCAGGCGACATCGGGAGTAGGTAGCGGTGGAAACGCTGAGACCAGACGACGACTTCCCCCGTCTCCAGCACCCGCCGGTACTGCGCTACGATGCCGCGCTGCTCCAACTCGGGGTAGAGTTCGAAAAGCGACCGCCCTACTGCCTGGTGGGCGGGGATGCCGCTGTGCGCCTCCATCCAAGCATTCCAGCGCAGGATGGTGTGCTCCCGGTCGGTAACGATGCCCCCCAGCGGCATATGGTCCACGAGCAGGCTTTCGACTTCCACCAGGGCGCGCGTCTGCAGGTACGATTCCTGAAGGTGCGCAAACACGGAAAGAAGGGCAATGAGGGCACCACCGGAAAGATAGAACTGGCTCAGCGGATAGAGGGCCACAGGAGAGCGCCCGGTCCTTAGCCCGTGCAGCCCGTAGGCGAGGCCCAGCACCAGGTTCAGCAGGAAAAAGCCCATGGAAATCCAGCGTCCCCAGCGGGCACCGAAACCGACGAAAGCGAACAGGTACACGACGGCCACCCAGACGGTCAGCTCGACTGTTTCATCGACAACGCCGACTAGCCCCCCGAACGTCACCCGGTACAGCTTCGCGAGAAAGAAAGCACAGAGCACCGCTAGGGTGGCGATCTCTATCGGCCGCCGGGCTTCCGGCCGGCACCAGATCCACGCTGCCGTACCCGCAAACCATGCGGCAAGGGCCGGCAGCACCCACTGGTCGAACATATCCCGGTGGCCGGCCTGCCCATGTCTGACCCAAGCCCAAAGCGCGGCCACCGTACCCAGGCCCAGAGCGACGATGTAGGCACGGCGCCGCAAGGCCCCCATCGACTCTCTCCAGCGGGTCCGCTGGAAGCCCAGCGCGGCCGGCTTCACCGTACGTTCCCAAGAAACGTCTGCCCGCCGATGCGGGGAACGCCAACGGAAGGACAGTGGAAACCTGCGCCCGCTACTTTCCCGACCCACCGGCTCCCCCTCCGCCGAGGGCGAAGTAGAAAGTCGCTCCTCGGTCCACCGCACCCTCTGCCCACACCCGTCCGCCATGCCGTTCGACGATGCGCCGCACGATCGCCAGCCCCACTCCCGTCCCTTCGTATTCATCTGCAGGATGCAACCGTTCGAAGACACGGAAGAGGCGCTCCGCGTAACGCGGATCGAACCCGGCCCCGTTGTCGCGCACGAAGTAGACCACCTCGGCCCCTTCTTCCCGGGCACCCACCTCGATGTGCGCAACTTCGCGCTTCCGCGTGAACTTGATCGCGTTCGCCAGGAGGTTCCACCACACCTGCCGCAGGAGCAGCGGGTCTCCCCGACAGGGAGGCAGCGCGCCGATCGCGATCTCCACCCGTCGCCCTTCTATCTCCTTCTGCAGACCTGCCAGAACTTCCCGTACCAGCGCCGCCGGTTCTACAGACTCCTGCCGCACCGCTTGCCGGCTCACCCGGGAGAGCGCAAGCAGGTCGTCGATCAGCGCGCTCATCTCGGCGACCCCTTGCCGAACGCGCTCGAGGTAATGTTGGCCGCGCGGGGGAAGTTGGGCGCCATACTCCTCCTGGAGCACGCGCGTAAAGCCGTCAATGGCGCGCAGCGGTGCGCGCAGGTCGTGCGAGACGGAATAGGCAAAAGCTTCCAGCTCCCGGTTGGCTGCCTCGAGCGCCGCCGTCCGCTCGGCCACCCGCGCCTCCAGCGCCTGAGCATACCCGCGCACCTCCTCGTAGAGGCGCGCGTTCTCGATGGCTACCCCGGCCTGAGCCGCAAAGGCGCGCAACCGGTCCGCGTCCGCCTGCGTGTAAGCATCCGGCGTCGCGCTGTCCAGACCGAGGAAGCCGACCGTCCGTCCTTTCACGACGATCGGCGCTCCCACATGGCACCGCACTTCCCCGGGCAGGAGATTCCCCTTCCTGCGCACGCGCGTTCCCCCATCCGGTTCCAGAACCGTGATCTCAGCCGCCTCGTGCGGCACGACCCGACCAACCTGCTCCAGGATGCGTTCCAGCACCTCGTCCAGGGTGAGGGAGCCGACGAGGACGAGCGCTGTATCTTGCAGCGCCTCCGCCAGCACCCGTTGCTCCCGCTCCGCCACTTCGGCTTCCATACGGGCTGTGATGTCGCGCATCACCATGGCAAAGCCACGCAGCCGGCCGTCCTCGTGCTGCAGCGCCGTCATCACCGTGTTCGCCCAAAACGGGAGCCATCCTTCCGCACCCGCCACCCCTCGTCCTCACATCGCCCTTCTTCTGCGGCCTCGCGAAGGCACCGCTGCGGGACTCCCTGACGCAGGGCCTTTTCGGGGAAAAAGAGGGCATAGGGCTGGCCCAGGACCTCCTCGGCAGAATAACCGAACATGCGCTCCGCCCCCCGGTTCCAGGTCGCCACTGTCCCGTCGGGGTGGAGCATCAGGAGGGCAAAGTCGTAAGCCCCCTCGATGATCAGCCGGAAACGTTCCTCGACAGCCCGCTCGTACCCCAGCGGCACCGTCATATCTTGGATCAGGATGGCCAGCCCCACGACCTCGAGTCCTGCCCCGCGCAGGGGAAAGAGGCGTACGTACTGATCGGGAGCGCTCCGCAAGGGGAGAAAGCTTCGGTGCAAGACGGGCGAGATGACGCGTGGGAAACCGCTTTCCATCACCGTACGCACGATCTCCCAGTGCCCCGATCCCATCTCCGGGAAAATCTCATCCAGCGAGCGACCGTAGGCATCCTTCCCCAGGATGTGGCTGTGGACCTCTATCCACCTGTTCCAGGCACGCACCCGCCCCTGGTGATCCAGCACGATGACTCCCAGGTCTCCGTAACTGAGGAGCAGGTCCAGAAGGTCCGTGTCCCTTACGAAGGCGAACCCTTCGTCCATCCGCATCTCCTACAGCCGGGCGAGCAGTCGCCACAATGCCTCCTCGGGCAAAAGAACCAACAGATAGGCCTCCATTTCCACCTCGGCGATCGCAAGATGGCTCACCAGGACGAGCGCATGGTCGGCCTGCGGAGCGGCACCGAGCAACGCGATCACCATTTCGGGCGCGGCCTGTTTCAGCAAGACGATCGGAAGCCCTATCTTGAGCCGGGTCTCCATCCGGTCAGCGACTACCGCAGTGACGGTGTTCAGCACGATGTTGCCCACTTCGGCGAGCACCGTTTGCTCGGCGGTCGAGAGTTCCCCCCAGTCCCGCCCGGCATCCAACAGCAACTGGACGAGGGCGATAGCGTCTCGCTCCGGAAAGAGGAGGCTCGTCAGCCCGTTCAGGAGACCGGTGAAGGGCTGCAGCACCGCCACCCCAGTGAAGGGCAGATGGCGCTTATAGCACATTCAGTTGAATTTGTCAAGAGGCTAAGCTGCAGCACCGCCACCCCAGTGAAGGGCAGATGGCGCCACAAGAAGTTGGGCAAGGCGGTAGCGGGTATCGCTTCCACCCTGGGCACCCGCAGGAGACAGCGCTTCCCGAGCAGCGCCTCGAGCGCCGAAGCTGCCTGCCCTATCGAGAGGTTCATCAGCTCGGTGAAAGCGTCGAGCTGCTCCGAGGAGACATAGGGAGCTCCCAGCAACGTGCTCACCGTGGTGAGCACCACCTCCGGCTTTTCCACCTTGGCGACAAAGCCGCTGGCACCGGCGAGCAACGCCTCTTTGCGCGTCGCCTCCTGCACATCGGCGGTGACGACCAGCAGGGGGAGCGAGGGGTCCATCTCGTGCAGCCGCCGGGTCAACTCCAGCCCGTCCATGCCCGGCAGCAGAAGATCGACCGTCACCAGGTCCACCGGCTTTTCCTGCACGAGCCGCAACGCCGTTTCCCCATCCGGGGCTTCCACCACCTCGTAGCCGGCCTGCTCGAGCACCTGGCGGATCCTCCTCCGCGCATAGGCGGAATCGTCGACCACGAGCACCCGCATTTCCTTCCTCCACTCCGTTCAACCCAGACGCTCGATCTCCTGGAGCAGACGGTCCAGCGACCCCACGCCCAGGACGATCACGAGGTACCCGCCCACCTCGCTATCGCGCAACGCAAATTGGGTGGCGACCACCAGGGCGTACCGGATCGCCTCGTCGCCGATGACCAGGGAATCCAGCAGCGAGGCGAGCGAGTTCAGGTGTAGGCGGGGTACGGGAAAATTGACGTGCACCCGGAGGATGTTTCCGAACATCCCCAGACACGAGTTCAGGAGGATATTCCCCACCTCCACGAGCACCTCGCGCGACGACGCTTCCAGGACAGGGGCACGCACGGGCTCTCCGGTCAGCAGTTCGACCAGCGCACGCGCCCCCGTCAAGTCGAGGATCAGGAGAGCATCGCCGGCCAGCGCTCCTCCGAAGATCTGGTGCACCGTTGCGACCTCTCCTGTCAGCAAGGTTGCCTCGAGCACTTGGCCCAGCTGTTCGACGGGACAGATCTGCACCTCTGGCTGCCCCAGGAGCACCCGATGGCCGGTCAGTTCAGAGAGGGCCCCGGCCGTCCGCGAAAAGGCAATGTTCAGAAGCTCGGTCAGGCCATCCTTCTGTGCCTCGCTCAGGATCATCTAGGCTACCTCCTCACGCAGCAGGACCGTCCACGCAGGGGAAAGTGGATTCGCCCTCCTCTGCGGCGGCCGGGCCGGGCTCGCGAGAAAGCGCCTGCCGCACCGCCTCAAGCACATGCTCCCGGACGAACGGCTTCGAAACGAACCCACAAGCTCCTGCTCCCTCGGCCATCTCCTGCGTCGACCGCTGGATATCGGCGGTAGCGACCACCACACGGGCGGAAGGGTCCATCCGAAGGAGCTCGCGCAGGACATCCAGCCCGTGCATCCCCTCCATGGTGAGGTCCAGAAGCACCAGGTCCGGCTTCTCCAGGTAGTAGGCCTCCAGGCCGGAGATCCCGTCCTGCGCCTCCACGATCTGGTGCCCCGCTGACTCCAGAAAGCCGCGCAGGATACGCCTTACGAGGGCCGAGTCATCCACCAGAAGGATTCTCGCCATCAGACAACCTCCAGGATCGCTCTTGCCATCTCGTGCAGAGGGATCGAGCGGTCGCTCAGTCCTGCTTCGGCCACCGAACGGGGCATCCCATAGACCACGCACGTCTCTTCCGCCTCGGTAAAGACCAGCCCACCGCGCGCTTTGATCCAGGCTGCGCCTTCCTTTCCGTCGGAGCCCATGCCGGTCAGCACGACCCCGAGCACGCGGCCGTCGTACGTTTCCGCTGCCGAACGGAAGAGCACGTCCGCCGAGGGACGGTGCAGCGTGTCCATAGGACGGATGTCCAGATGGGCCGTGACGCGCTCGTCGGTCGTGCGCACGAGGGTCAGGTGCCGGCCGGCCGGGGCCAGCAGCACCACCCCTGGCCGTGCCTCATCCCCCTCCCGCGCCTCGACCACCTTCAGCGGGCAGACCTCGTCCAGCTTCTGCGCATACAACTCCGTATAGCCGACCGGCATGTGCAGCACGATCGCCACCGGCACCGGGAAATCGGGGGGAAGCTGCGGGATGAGGAAGCGCAGCGCCTGCGGCCCCCCGGTCGATACCCCGATGACCACGATGTCCACCGGCCCTGCCCGGGGGCGCGCAGGTGGCGCCAGCGGAGGCGCCGGCGGGGCCTCCGTCAGTGCCTTCAGACGGTCCACAGACACGGCAGCAGCCGCCTTGACCTTCTCGACGAGTTCATCGCTGATCTCAAAGACCCGCTCCGTTGCGAGCGCCGTGGGCTTTTGCACGAAATCGACCGCCCCGGCCTGCAGCGCCTGGAAGGCGAGTTCCCCGGTCTCGCTGGCGATGCTCACCACAACCACCGGGATCGGCCGGCGCGCCATCTGCTCCCGCAGGAAGCCTACCCCGTCCAGCTCGGGCATGATGAGGTCCAGAGTGACCACATCTGGGTCCAGTTCCACTACCTTCTCCAGCGCCTCCCGGCCGTCGCGCGCGGTGCCCACCACTTCGATCACGGGACTGCGCGAGAGCATTTGGCTCACGACTTTGCGGATGTAGGCCGAATCGTCCACAACAAGCACGCGGATGGTCCGTCCCATGGCACTCTCCTCCAGGCAGCCTCGCTGTTGCTACCGTTTCACGTACACCATCGCGGTTCCGACCTGCTCCAGCTCCAGTTCGGTCGTCACCCTGAGGAGCGACTCGGATGCCCCCAGGAACAGGTAGCCCGGGCGGGGCATATGCCGGACGAAGCATCCGACGGTACGGCGGATCGCTTCCGGCGAGAAATAGATGAAGACGTTCCGGCAGAAGATGAACGGTGCACCGGCCAGTGGCGCGATCGCCTTGGGGTCGGCCAAGTTGGCAATATGCCACTGGATGCGCCCGTGGATCTCCGGACAAATCCGCCAGCCCTCCGCTTCCTTCCGGAAGTACTTGCTCCGGAGGCCCAGGGGCAGGGCGCGGAAGGAGCGCTCCCGGTAGATCCCGCGCCGCGCCCGCGCGATCGCCGCAGGGCTGGCATCGCTGGCGTGGATCTCGACGGGAAACCTCTCGAACCACCCAGCCTCGCTCAACGCGATGGCGATGGAGAGCGGTTCCTCCCCACTCGAACACGCAGCGCTCCAGATCCGCATGGGCGCCGGCCTGCCGTTCGCCACATACTCGGGCACAAGGACCTCCACGAGCGCCTGCACCTGGTCCATTTCTCGCCAGAAAAACGTCTCCGGGACGGCCAGGGCGTCCATCAGGTGGCCCCATTCGTCCCCCTCATCGTACTTTAGGTAGTAGTAATAGTCCAGGAAGGACTCGACGCCCAGTTCGATGAGCCGCGGGGCGACCTTGTCCCCGAGCAACTCCCGTTTGCCGTCGTCAAAATACAGGCCGGTCCGCTCGTGGATGAGGTCTCGGAGCAACATAAAAGCGCTATCGGAAAGCCCCAGCGTCTCGCGGTAGAACCCCATGGCCGCCCTTTACCTCTCCTCCCACCAAGCGCCAAGCACCTGTTGCGCCGTACATCGTACCGCCGGGTCCGGATCGTCGCGGGCGAGCGCCAGGATTGTCCGTTCCGCCTGGCGATTTCCTAGACGCCCTAGCGCCGTCACTGCCGCCAGCCGTACGGAAGGATGCGTATCCTCCAGCGCCCGGGCCAGCAGTTCGGAGGCTTCCGGATGCTTGATGCGCGCGAGCACCTCGACCAGAGCAGCGCGCACCACCGGATTGGGATGCCGCAAGCCCTCCGCAAGCGGCTCGATGCGCTCCCTCCCACGCCGCACCAGCGCCCGAATGCAGGCCTCCCGCCGGCCCGGCTCCGCGGTGAGGGAAACGAGTGCGGAAACCGCTTCCGCGGTCGCCATCCCCTCCAGAGCGTCCACTGCCGCCTGCACGACCCGGGGATCTGGATCCACTGCCACGGTCCACTGCAGCAGCTCCACCACCCCCGCCCCGCGATGTTTGCCCAGGGCCAGCGCGGCCTCTGCCCGGCGCGTCGGATCCGGCGAGCGCAGCGCCTCCAGCAGGGGTACCAGGGCGTCCGGATGGGCCATCTGACCCAGCGCGGCAATAGCACTTCGCGCCAGGTCCACCTCGTCGGCCTCCACGAGCCGCGCAAGCAGCGCCACTGCCCGCGACCCGCCGATCGCCCCCAGCGCCTCAATAGCAGCGGCCCGCACCGGCACCGCAGGATCGCTCCGCACAAGCCGCGCGAGCGTATCCAGCGCCTCAGGGGAGGCGTGGCGCTCCAGCGAGCGCACCGCCTGGTACCGCACCCAGGGATCGGTATCCCGCAAAGCTTCCAGGAGGCTTTCCAGGACCTCCCTCTCTTGCACCTGTCCCAGGGCCCGCGCTGCCACCGCCCGCACGCGGGGCGTGCCTTCGCGGAGCGCGTGCAGCAGGAGCGGCTCTGCACGCGCATCGTCCAGATACGGCAGGCTTTCCACCGCGGCACAGCGTACCGCTTCATCGCTGTCCTGACAGCGCTCCAGCAACCGCTCGATGCACTCGGGGTAAGCGAAATACCCCGCGATGCGTGTGGCCGACTCGCGGACCCGTGGGTCGGGGTCCAGGAGCATCTCCCGGACACGTCCGGCCATCTCCGGATGCCCTAGCGAGTTCAGGGCGGCGATCACAGCACGGCGCAGGGCCGCGTTCGGATGGCCCAGGAACGCCAGCAACGGTTCAAAGGCTCGACGGTCGCCGATGCGCGCCAGAGCCCCGGCCGCCTCGATCGCGAGTTCGGCATCGCCGGAAAGTGCCTCCACGAGTGCCGGCACCGCC
>JBMFPK010000002.1:18154-28093 GCA_049969155.1 Chloroflexia bacterium
GCGGGATCCCCGATCCGTCCAAGCGCGACCGCCGCCGCCCGACGCGTTGCGGGGTCTTCCGACCGGAGTTGAGCCACGAGCAGCGCCGTGACGCGCGGTCCAAAGCGCACAAGGGCCTGCACGACCTCCTTCTGCACCGCCGGCTCGCCGAGCAGCCGCACGAGCGCTTGCGCCACCTCGGGCCCCTCCAGCCAGCCGAGCACCAGGGCCAGGGGGCGAAGATCCTGGCTCGGCGCCGCCTGGAGTTCTTCCAGTAGCAACGGCACGGCCCGGGCATCCACCGCACCCCGCACCAGATCCGCGATGAGCGTTCCTTCCCCGTAGTGCGCTTCGTAGCGGTCGTATAGCGCGGCCAGCGAGCGAGCGATCGTCCGCACGGGGGCACCGGGCGCGCTCAACAGCGCGGCGAGCGGCCGCACCACGCCCGCATCCCCCAGACGGCCCAGCACCTCCGCCGCTGGAGCGCGCAGCATTTCTTCCTGCAGGAAAGCGACCAGATGCGGGGTGATCGCCGGATCGCCGATCTCCGCCAGGGCATCCAGAGCTGGGAAGGCCAGGAAAAAGTCGCGCGACTCCACAATGGAAAGGAGACGATCCACCGCTTCGGTCGCGCGCAGCTTTCCAAGTGCTTCGATGGCATGGTAGCGGACGTTCGCATCGGGATCATCCAACGCCCGAAGCAGTGCCGGGACGGCCCGTCGGTCCCGCCGCTCGCCAAGGGCGAGTGCGGCGTAGGTGCGCAGCTCGGCATCGGGCGCTTCCAAGAACCGCACGAGCGGATCCGTGATGTCAGCATCCGTTTGGGTCAGGACACGGAGCACGCTCGTGAGCACGGTCAGGTCCTGATGGCCCTCCTGCAGCAGGCGCAGGAGCGAGCGGACCGTCTCGTCCTCGCCTTTCCGCGACAGCTGCTCCACCGCCGCCCGCCGCACCGGCCAACGCTCGTCCCCAAGCGCTTCCACGAGGGCCTCCTCCGGCAGGGCAGCTCGCCTCCCCTCGCGCTCCGCCTCCAGGCGCGCGGTTACATCCTCCAGAAGGACCATAGTGCCGCGGATCTTTTCCTCTTTCCGCAAAGGCACGATGGTCACTCGCTGCTGCATCTGACGGAAATGCCGCGAAGGGGCCTGCGGAGGGCACGAAACCAGGTAACGATGGAGGGCGGGAGCTAGGACCTCTACCACCCCCTCCGTCAGCACGCGTCGAAAATGCTCCAGCAGCCCCCGCGCCTCGAGATCGGGAAAGAGCGCAACAAGCGGCCTGCCGATAGCCTCTTCCGCACGGATGCCGGTCGCGCGGGCCAGCCACTCGTTCCAAGAACGGATGATCAGATCCTCATCCGTCGTGAAAAGGCCGACATCGAGATCTGGTTGATCCATCGTCCGTTCCACGGCACGCTTCCTCAGCTTTCGAGAAAATCGACGGCCTCGTTCAAGATGCGCGCCCGTTCCAGAAGGACATTTCCCGTCAGGCGTGCTTCGCGGCCGGCCTGAGTGTTCTGCTCCATCGTCCGGCCTAGCTTCTCCAGCGCCTTCTGGATGGTCGCGGTGGCGGCGGAATGCTCGCGGTTGCCGCGCATGATCAGCGCGATCTGCCTAGAGATGTCCTGGACCGCCTTGGAGATGTCCTGCGCCGCGCGGTTCTGTTCCGCCATCGCCCGCGCCAGCTGGTCCGACTGCTTCCGCATGTTCTCCACTGCCTTGACGATCTCCGCAGCTCCGGTTGCCTGCTCGCGCATCCCCCGGTCGATCCCGAGAATCAGGCGGGACAGCCGCTCGCTCTCCTGGGAGATCTGGCTGCCGGCCGTAGATTGCTCCGCTAAGGCGCGGCTGGTGGAAACAGCTCCCCGTCGGATCGTCTCCACCGCCTGACTGATCCGTTGCGCCGCCCGCTCCTGGTCCTGCGTCGCCTGGCGGATCTGCACCGAAAGCCTCGTCGTCTGCTGGGCCGCCTTCATGATCTCCCGGGCCGCCTGGTTCTGCTCTACCATCGCGGTGGCCACCTGCTGGGCGATGCGGCGCATCTGGGCGATGTTCTGCGCGACCGACTGCACCACCTTAGATTGTTCGCTCGTCGCGGTCGAGGCCATCCGGGCCTGGTTCGCGGTGGTGTTGACGTGGTTCACCAGGTTCTGGGCCACTCCGAGCTGCTCATCCGTGGCGCGCGCGATCTGGGCGACCAGCTGGGTAGTCTCCTGCACGCCGGCCAGAATCTTCTCCAGACCTGTCTGTCCCTCCTCCGCCAGGCGTCCGCTCTCTTCGGTGGCACGCACGCCATCGTTCGCCGAGGCGATCGCCTCCTGTACCACCTCCTGGAGCGCTTTGATGATCCCCGCGATGTCTGCTGTGGCACGCGCGGTGCGGTCCGCCAGATTGCGGATCTCCTCGGCCACCACCGCAAAGCCCCGGCCGGCTTCTCCCGCCCGCGCCGCTTCGATCGAGGCGTTCAGCGAAAGGAGGTTCGTGCGCTCGGAGATCACGTTGATCGTGTCCACGATGCTACTGATCTCGCCGGCTCGTTTACCCATCTCCCGCATAACAGCCGCCGTCTGAAGCATCACCTCTCGCACGCGCCCCATTCCCTGGATGGAACGCTGGGCCGCGACCGCGCCTTCCTGGGCATCGCGCGCCATGCGGCGCGTGATCTCGTCCGCCTGACGGGCCATTGCAGCCACCGAGTGCACGGAACGGTCCAGCTGCATCGCGCTCGCCGCCGAACCGGCCGCTGCTTCGGCGATCGCGTCGGCATTCTGGGCCACGCTGGCGATCGAACGCGCGACCTCCTCCATGGAAGCGCTCACTTGGTCGACCAGGCCGGCCAGGTTCGCCGTGGTCGCCGTCACCTCCTCGATGGAGGCGGCCATCTCGTTGATGGAAGCAGACGTCTCTTCCGCAGCCGAGGCCAGGTCCTCGGCATTTCCTGCCACGGCCTGGATCGAGCGGGTGATCTCCTCGATGGCAGCGGCCGTCTCGTTGATAGAAGCGGTCAGCACCTCCGTGTCGCGGCTCACGTTCTGGATGGAAGCCGCCATCTCGTTCATCGAGGCGGTCACCTGCGCCGCAGAGGTGGCCATCTCCTGTGCGGTCTGGGTAACCTGCTGGATCGAGTTGGACATCTGCTGAATGGAGGCGGCCGTCTGAGCGACGCTGCCCGCAAGGTCCGTGGAGCCGGCCGTCAGCTGCTCGATCGAGGCAGCGATCTCGTTGATCGAGGAGGCGATTTCCTCGGTGGACGCGGCCACCGATTCGGTCTGGGTCGAGGTCTCCTTCAAAGAAGCGGCCAGTTCGCTCAACTTCCCTGCGGCTTCGTCCAGCGCCCGGCTCTGGTCCTCGCTGTTCTTCAGGAGACCCTCCATCCCCTGGGCGAGCGTCTCCCCCAGCCGCAGGATCTGCTCCGCGTGGCTGCGAACGCGCGCGACCGGATCGGGCCGGCGCACCGCCCGGCGCCGCTCCGTGACCACCTCCTCCTCGTTCAGGGCCTCCAGCGCGGAAATCTCTGGGTCTTTCCGTCGGTTCGCCATCGGTATCCTCCTCCTCACCTCCGGACCATCCGCTATGCACCGGGTGCGGCAGGGATCGGTTCGCTCAGGTCCAGGAGCGCTTCCACATTCAGCACAAGGACCATGCGCTCCCCCAGCATCGCGATCCCTTCGAGGAAACGGCCGCTGGTGCCCGAGATCGCTTCGGGCGGTGGCTGGATCGCGTCCCTGGGGATCGACAGGAACTCCCGTGCGCTGTCGACAATCAGCCCCACCACACGGGAACCGACCTGGACCACGATCAGGCGGGTGCGGAGGTCGTAAGGGGCTTTCTCCAGGCCGAAACGGGACCGCAGGTTAATTGCCGGTATCACCTGACCCCGGGAGAAGACGACCCCTTCCACAAAGGGCAACGCATTCGGCACCGGAGTCACATGCTCGAGCATCTCCATCTGCTGGACAAACTTGCTTCGGATCCCGTAGGTCGTCCCTGCCAGTTCGAAAAGGATGAACGTGTCGCTCTGTATCGGCCCACCAGCCATCTTGTGCCCTCCTCCGTGCGCGCTGGCCTCCCGCTCAGCCCCGTTGCCGCCATCGCACAAGGGCGCCAACATCGAGGATCAGCACCGCCCGGCCGTCGCCCAGGTCGGTCGCCCCGGCGATGCCGGGGACCCGCACGAGCGCGTCGCTCAGGGCATGCACCACGATCTCCCGTTTGCCCAGAACCCGGTCCACGACCAGGCCTATGGTGCCGGGCCCGCTCCCCACCACGAGCGCGTAGGACACAGGGGACACAGGCTCGCCCAGCCGGAAGAAGGGTGCGAGGCGGAGCAACGGCAGGGCGCTCCCACGATAGGAAGCGATCTCGTCCCCACCCACGTGGCGGATCTGCTCCGGACGCATCTCGATGATCTCTCGCACGGCCGGTTGAGGCACCGCATAGGTTTGCCTGGCAACATGCACCAGGAGCGCATCGATGATCGCCAGTGTGAGCGGCAGGTGGATGAGGAAGCGCGTTCCCCGCCCCGGCCAGGTCTCCAGGGAAAGCGTTCCACCGAGCTCCCGTACCGTCCTGCGCACTACGGCCATCCCCACTCCGCGTCCGCTCGCCACATCCGCATCCACGCGCGTGGAGAACCCGGGCGCACAGAGGATGTCGAGCAGGTTGTGGGGGCCAAGGGATGCCCCTTCAACAAGCAGCCCTTCGGCTCGCGCCCGCGCAGCAACTTCCTCCAGGTGGATGCCTCTACCGTCGTCCTCCACCTCGATCGCCACCAGGTCCCCCACCGTGGAGGCGCTGAGGCGGATCGTCCCCTCCGGGGGCTTGCCACGCTCCGCGCGCTCCTTGGGCATCTCCAGACCATGGCTGACCGCGTTGCGCACCAGGTGGAGGAGAGGGTCCATCATCCGTTCCACGATGTACTTGTCGATCTCCGTCGCCTGTCCGCTCATCTCGAGCCGCACCTGTTTTCCGCTATCGCGCGCCAGGTCCCGGACGACAAAGCGCATCCGATCGAACACCTCCCCGATGGGCACCATGCGCACGCGCATCACCGCTTCCCGCAGATCGCGCAGGTGGCGCCCCATAACCGAACTGATCTCCTGGAGGGAGCGCCACTCCGCGCTCGGCAGAGCCCGCTCCATCTGCCGAAGCTCATCCTCCAGTCGGGAGCGGTCGATCACCAGTTCCCCCACCAGACGCATGAGTTCGTCCAGCCGGGCAAGGTCTACCCGGACGACGTTCGAGGGGGTAAGGGAAGGTGCCGGCGGAAGAGGTGCGGTGGGTGCACGAGGGGCCTGTGCTTCTACAGCGGGCGTCGCCGCCGGCAAGGGGTAGGGCCTGCACGAAAGGCCGCGACTTTCCCACAGGGCAACCTGTTCCTCGTCCACTGGCCCCACGACCAGGAACTCGAAGGAGATCGAGCCCTCAGCATCGACCCGCGGAGCCGCGTGGACGATCTCGCCGGCCTCGCGCAACCGGGCGCGAACGGTGTTCACGTTGATGCCCTGTTCGGCAAGGGCCGGAGAGGGACGAAACTCCACCCACCAGGCACGGCCCCCTGCCTGCACTGCCACGAGCAGTTTCTCACGTGCTCAGTCCGGAAGCTCCGGAAACGCGCTGGGGACAGGTAGAGCCTCCTCGGGAACCGGGGGAGACGGAAGCGGGACCGGGGAAGGGCGCACCTCCTCCAGCCGTGAGATCGCGGAAGCGATATCCGGGATCAGCACCCGCTCGCGGAAGGCACCGATCACCTGCTCCAGGGTGCGGGTTGCCACCATGGCGGCTTCCATGCCGCCTTGCGTGAGCACAACCTCCCCCTGGCGCAGCGCACGGAGGTAGCTTTCCAGCGCGTGAGCCAGCTGCTCTGCTTCCTGCAAGCCCACCATGCCCGAAAGGCCCTTGATCGAGTGAAACGCCCGGAAGAGGCTCTCCAGGCGCTCCCGGTCCGGGGCCGGCTGGCCAACGGAGGACTCGAGTGCGAGCAACTCGCGTCTCACGGTCGTCAGATGCTCGTCGCACTCGGCGAAGTAGTCGTCCAGAAAGGCGCTGGAAAAGGCCTCCTTCTCGGACATCAGCCCTCCTTGCGCTTCCCACCACCTGCCTATCCGAGCAACTCCTGGACATGGCGCAGGAGTTCGTCGGGCGTGAAGGGCTTGGTCACATAGCGCGTGGCCCCGGCAGCGAGCGCCTCTTGCCGGCTTTCTTCGCTGCCCCGCGTGGTCAGCACCAGGATAGGGAGGCTGCGATACCTTTCTTGGCTCCGCACGAACCGCAAGATGTCGAGCCCGTGCATATCCGGCATGTTCAGATCGAGGACCATCAGATCCACGCGCTGCAGCGTCAGTTGCTCGATCGCCTCCAGACCAGACCCCGCTTCGACAAAGCGCACCTCCGGAATCTTGTCCAGTACAGCGATGATCATTCGCCGCATGGTTGAAGAGTCGTCGACCACAAGCATCGTGGCCATCCCTTGCCCTCCCCGGAACTGCGGATCCACGCAGGTACGCTGTCCCGCCAGGCAAACCATCCCCTGCAACACCCGAACTTGTTCATATCTTACCACAATCGTCACCTAAAAGCAACGACAGGGACTCCAGTGGCAACGTATCTTTCGTTCAGGATATTCATACGGCCTGCAAGAGGACCTCGCTTCCAGCCAGGATTCCTGCCGCCACTGCGCGTTGATGCGGCGGAAGAGCAGGGTGAGCTTGGCCCGGGCACCGTCCGCAGTGATCCAGGTGCCCACGTGACGCAGCTTACGGCGCAACTCGCGCCTCAGCCGGTCCCCCTGGCTGGTCGTCCGCGCGAATTGCGCGGCCGGAAAGGCCGCCCGTCGCAGGCAAGTTAGGCAGCGGGCAAAGGCGCGGCAGAAGCAAAGTATCCAACAGGATCAGCGGCAGGCAAGGGTTGCCCGATCCCAGCTCGGGGCGCGTTGGTAGTGTCCGCGCCCCAGCAGCTCGGTCACGTAACGGCCCGGCAGTGCCTGCAGCCCGGTACGGAAGGAGTTCTGAGCCGCTTCCTCCGCCGAGCGGTACAGCGCGCGGAACACTTGGAAGCGACGGGCCGAGTTGCTCAAGGTCCAATCGAAGGGCAAGGCATCGGGAAGAGAATGAAGCGTTCGCCCGCTTGCACCGAGGGTCGCGGTGGGTTATACTGGCACTCGAGCGGCCGTATGAGGTGCCGGGGAGATGCGCGATGGATGTCTGGGATCGGTTCGTCCGCTGGTACGATCTGGACCAGGGAGGGTACGAGGAGGACATCCCCTTTTACCTCGCGCTGGCGCAACGCACCGGTTCCCCGATCCTGGAGGCCGGATGTGGGACGGGCCGGCTCGTGCTGGCGCTCGCGGGCGCGGGCTACCAGGTGGTAGGTGTGGAGCAACTGCCGGCCATGCTCGCGCGAGCACAGGCAAAGATCGACGCGGCCGGCCCTCGAGTCGCCCAGCGAGCGAAACTCGTCCACGCGGACATCCGAAGCCTTGCGCTCGACACATCCTTCACCCTGGCCATCCTGGCCGTAAACACCCTGATGCACCTGGTGGGAGCAGCCGAACAGGAAGAGGCACTGCGCAACATCTACGCCCATCTTGCCCCCGGAGGGGTGCTCGCCCTGGACCTTTTCCCACCGCACCCCGATTTCCTCACGCCGGCCGCCGGCGAGCTCGTCCTGGAAAAGGTGCTCCTCGACCCGGACACCGGCCACCCGGTCCTCAAGTTCGTGGCCCGTCAGGCTGACTACGCCCGCCAGCTCCTGACCACAACCTTCATCTACGATCGGGTAGATGCTAGAGGACGTGTGGAACGCACCGCGCAGACGTTCCTTCTGCGGTATCTGCACCGCTCGGAGGCCGAACGGATGCTGCGCGAGGTCGGTTTCCACATCGAAGGCGTGTACGGGAACTATGAGCTGGATCCGTACACCGATGAAGGAGAGCGGCTGTTGATTCTCGCCCGCCGGCCGGACAGGGACCCCGGAGGCGAAACCTTCCAGCGGACGGCGCGTCTGTCTGACGCATAACGAGGTCAACGATGACGGAAGCAGAGGAACGGGCCTGGGTAGAAGCGGCTCGTCGTGGCGATGAGGATGCCTTCGCGCAGATCTTTTTCCACTACCAGGGGTCCCTCTACAGCCTGGCGCAGCACCTGGTCGGTAACCCCGACGAAGCGGAGGACGTGGTCCAGCAAGCCTTCATCAAGGCGTTCCGCGCGCTCCGCACGATGCGCGACCCAGGGAGCCTGGGGCCCTGGCTGCGGCGCATCCTCTTCACGACCGGTCTGGACCACCTGCGTCGGCGCAAGCGGCGTGCGGAACTCTCCCTGGACGACCGATTGCGCCACCGCCTCTCGTCGGCCTACGACCCGGAGCGGGAGACGGTGCTGCAGGAACAACGCGATCTGGTGCAGCGGGCCCTGCAGCGGATGTCCCCGCGCTACCGGGCGTACATCCTGCTTCGGGAATTCGAGGGCCTCAGCTATGAGGAGATCGGGCAGGTCACGGGCGAGCCGCTGACCACCGTGCGGGTCGCCCTGTTTCGCGCGCGGGAACAGCTGCGCGCACTCCTGCGGCAGATGGCCAGGGAGGTGGAAGCATGAAGCACGAGGCATGGAGGCTCCTCGTTTCCGCCTACCAGGACGGCGAACTGAACCCGGGGGATCGGGCCCGGGTAGAAGCGCACCTGGCCGAGTGCACCGAGTGCCGTCAGGTGCTCACCGACTACCGGCAGATTGGCGACGCGTTGCGACATCTTCCCCGGCGGGAGCCTTCCCGGGAACTGTGGCATCGCGTTCGGGGCGCGCTGCCATCTCGCCGTCCGGTGCGGCCGCTCTGGGTGCGGCTGCTGCCGGTCGCATCGGCAGCTGTTCTCTTGCTGGTGGCCGTGACCCTTTTCCTGTACCAGGGGGCAGGGCTGGGCTTTGTCGGAGCGCCGCGCCGGGAGTTGGCGGCCCCTCCGGGTCCGACGGCCGAGGCCGGGAAAGGCTCGCCTGTGCCCGTGCCGCTGGCCGCCCCCCAGCCCACCTCCGCGCCCGAGCAGCCGGATCTCGGCCGGGCGTACGTGGCCAAAGCGGGCTGTCCGGGAGAGGTGCTTGCGGTCGAGATGGCGGAGCTTGCGAAGCGGAGCGACGAGGCCCTTCCCTCTCCCCACCTGGAAGGGGTGCTCTACGATGCCACGGGCCGGCCGCTGGTCGGCGTCACCCTGGTGCTCACGGGCACCTCGGGGTGGCTCGGAAGCGCGGTAACCGGTCCCGACGGGCGCTTTGCCTTCGTACTCCCAGCGCCCGGGCGCTATCGGATCGCGCTCGCCCTGGCTACGGCCCACGCAATTGCCACGGAGGATAGCGGGTCGCAACCGCCCGCAGAGCAGCTGGAGGCCGCGTTGGGGGCATGTCCTCCTGCCGGCCCGCCGCTTCCCCTCGTGGCTGTGGACGCACACGAGGTGGCGATCCTTTCCTTGCGTGCATCCAGATATTAGGAGAGTGATACCGGAGGAACGTCCGGTGGAACCCACCGGACGTTCCTGTTTTGCTGCAGTTTTCCCCAACCTGTGCGACGGGTGCCCTCGTGGGGCATGGTTCGGATACCCGCGCAGGCGGCGCTTGCTACTGCTTCTCATACGGCTGGCCGTCTGCCGCCGGCGGCGCAGCCCGTCCGACGATGCCGGCCAGGACGATGATCGTCGCGAGATACGGCGCCATCAGCAGAAACTCTGAGGGGATCGGCACCTTGAGGATGCCCAGCTTCATCTGGAGCGACGAGGCAAAGCCAAAGATGAGCGAAGAACCGAAGGCGCCGAAAGGAGTCCAGCGCCCGAAAATCATCGCGGCCAACCCGATGAAGCCGCGGCCGGCCGTCATCACCTCGTCGAAGCGGCCGACCGAGCCAAGGGTGAAATAGGCCCCACCCAAGCCGGCGATCAGCCCGCCGATGAGCACATTGATGTACCGCGTGCGAAAGACGTTCACCC
>JBMFPK010000003.1:0-23818 GCA_049969155.1 Chloroflexia bacterium
CTACCACCCATACATCCGGGTGGAGGTGACCTTTTCGGGCGAGGCAGGGGCTGTATCCTCGCTTGCGGAACCCGCTCCGTTCGAACAGTTGCTTTCGGAGAACCTTCTGAACTATGCGCAAGCGCGCCAATGGCGGGCGAACGCGGTTCCGCCCCTCGACCTGCCACCGCTCCCACCGAGCCCGGGCTACAGAGTGCGGGTGCGGCGCGCGGGGATCTACCGTCTGACCTACGGCGACCTTCAAGCGGCGGGACTGCCCGTGGACACACTGGACCCGAGGAGGCTCCGCCTCTTCCGGTACGGTGAAGAAGTCGCGATCCAGGTATCGGGCGAAGGAGACGGACGGTTCGACCCTTCCGACACGATCCTTTTCTACGGCCAGCCGCTGAGCGGAACACGCTACTCGGATACCGAGGTGTATTGGCTCACCTACGGCGGCGAAATGGGGCTGCGGATCTCCTCGCGGCCGGCCCCGCCCCACGGAACCGCGCCGATCCCCTCCTGGTTCTCCACAACCGAAAGACGGGAAGAGAACGCCCTGTACTACCCCTATGCCCCGTGGAGGCCGGAACACGACCACTGGTTCTGGAACTACCTGTACCCTCAAGCAGGCGTCTACTACCGAGATTTTCCCTTTCCAGCACACGCTCTGAGCAGCGAGCCATATACGACCACACTTCGCTTTTACGTCTATAGCTTGACCTCAGTGCCCTCTGTCGCTCCGGATCACCATCTCCGCGCATTCGTCAACGGCGTCCCGGTGGGGGAGTGGTGGTGGGACGGGAAACAGGAGATGACACCTACCGTGTATTTCCCCTCGTCTTTGCTCCAGCCCACCGGTAATACGGTGCGCCTTGCCTGCCCCGGGGATACGGGGGCGCCGGTCGAATTCGTGGCGGTGGACTGGGTGGAACTCGGGGAACACCGGCTGTTCGCGGCGGAGGGAGGACAGATCGAATGGACCGGCGCTGCAGGGAACCACGAGTACCATCTGAGCGGTTTTCCTGCCCCGGACGTTCTCCTGTGGGATATCACGGATCCCGACAGACCGACGGCGATCGTCAGCGTCACGGTGGTTCCTGGCGGCGGAAGCTACGAAGTGCGCTTCGAGGACACGGTGCCACAGCCTACCCGCTACCTGGCTTCGGTTCTGGGGAAGCTCCTTGCCCCCGAATCCATCGTTCCTGCCGAACCGGTGGACCTGCGGGACCCGAGCAACGGCGCAGACTATCTGGTCATCACGCATCCGGCGTTCGCAACGGCAGCCGAAACCCTGACGACCCTGCGGGCGGCCCAGGGTCTGCGGACCCGGGTTGTCTCCGTGCAGGCGATCTACGACGCGTTCTCCTACGGGCGGGCCGTCGCGGACGCGATCCGCGACTTTCTTGCCTACACCTATTCCACCTGGTCTGCGCCCGCGCCCTCCTACGTGGTGCTTTTCGGAGACGGACACTACGACGGCAAGAACTACCTCGGCTACGGTGTGGGGAACTTTATCCCGCCGTACCTTGCGTTCGTCGACCCGTGGATCGGCGAGGTCGCCGCAGATAACCGGTACGCGTGCGTGAGCGGCGATGATCCGCTGCCGGACATGTACCTTGGCCGTCTGCCCGCCAATACCCCGGCGGAAGCCCAGGCGATGGTGGACAAGGTCGTGCTGTACGAGACCGCGCTTCCTGCGGGGGAGTGGCGCTCGCGAAGCCTCTTTGTCGCGGACGATGCGGATAGCGCCGGGAACTTTGACGACCTCTCCGACGATCTGATCGCCGGATACTATCCGGCCCCTTACCAAGCGGAGCGGGTCTACCTCGGTGTGACGCACCCCTACGAAAGGCCGTCGGTCGTCGCGCGGAACGCGATCATCTCCGCGATCAACGAGGGGCGGCTGCTCGTCAACTATATCGGGCACGCTGCGACCTTTCTGTGGGCTTCCGAGCGGCTGCTGGACAACCCCGACCTGAGCGATCTGCACAACGGCCCCTACTATCCCGTCGCCGTGCCGATGACCTGCTACGAGGGAATGTACCACGATCCCCGGCCGGACCCAGCGTATCACGCTCTGGCCGAGCTGTTCGTGCGCGCCGCAGGCAAAGGGTGGCTGGCGAGCTGGTCCCCTACCGGCCCCGGCGTGGCGACCGGACACCACTTCCTGGACGAAGGTTTCTTCCACGCCCTCTTCCTGGATGACGAACCCCGACTCGGTCCCGCGACCCTCTCCGGCAAACTGCGCCTGTACGCTTCCGGGACGAGCCTGGAACTCCTGGACACCTTCCTCCTTTTGGGCGACCCTGCGGTCACGGTTGCGTTGCTTCCCTCCGGGTTGAGTCTGCACAAAGACGTGGAACCTGCCCGACCCCTCCATCCGGGCGAACCGATCACCTATACGCTCCATCTGTACAACGCGGGCCCCGCAACCGCGCACCACGTCGTGCTCACGGATGTCCTGCCCGCCGCCGTGATCAGCCCGAGCGTGTACGCGGCGGGGATCACCCTGACGCCACGGGTGAACAGCCCGCTTTCGTGGGATGTTAGCGACCTTGTGTCCGGTCAATCGGGCGTAGTGACGATCGCGGGCACGATCGCTCCGGCGACGCCGCCCGGCTTTATCACCAACCGGGTCGTCGTGCGCTCGAGCAACCCCAGTGAGGACCCTGCGGACAACGCGGACCGCGTGACCTCGCTGATCGCCGCCGGATTGCCCAGCCGGATCGAGGCGACGGTGCTTCCCCCGCAGCTGCCGGCGGACGGACGCTCCTTGGCCGTCGTCCTAGCCACGGTTCAGGATGTAAGCGGCCTGCCGGTCTCCGACGGAACCCCGGTGCACTTTTTGACGGATGCAGGGACCTTCGATGGCGGGATGCAGACGTTCACCGGTACAACGCACCTGGGCATCGCGGAAGCCATCCTCCGCGCAGGAACCGAGATGACCACGGCAACCGTCAGTCTGGCCTCCGGAGAGGCCTGGTACCAGCTTGCCGTGCCGTTCCTCCCGCTTCCGCCGGACCGGGTGAACGTCCGGGTCGGACCTCCGGTCATCGGGCCCACCGGGACAGCAGCGGTTACGGTCACGGTGACCGATCGGCTGGGCCATCCGGTCCAGGACGGCACACCCGTGCAGATATCGACGACCCTGGGAGCCATTTCGCCGACCGTGGCGCCAGCCATCCAGGGTCGCGCGTACGCGACGCTCCAGGGCACGGGTGAAACGGGATGGGCCACGATCGTCGCTTCGAGCGGGGGCGCGTCCGGACACGCACGGGTGCGCGTGGGGGAGCCGCTGCCGCTCACGCTCACCCTCGAAATCGAGCCGCGTACGTTGCTCGCCGATGGTACGAGCCAGGTGCAGGTGGTCGCGACGCTCCGATGGGCCTCCGGACAACCGTTCACCGAGACGGTCTGGGTGCACTTGGCCACAACGTTGGGGGAAATCCCCTCGCGTTCACTCGCGGTCAGTGGCACGACTCAGGTCTCGCTCACGGCCGGCCTGAGAACCGGAATGGCGACCGTCACCGCGTGGGGCGAAGGGATCTCTGCCTGGAGTGAGGTAACCTTTGTGCCTGGAGCACCGGCGGCAATTTCTGTAACCGGGGTGCCGCAGTCCATCCCGGTGGACGGACACCGAGCCCTTGCGCGGGTAGCCGTGACGGACGGTTGGGGACATCCGGTCGCCGACGGAACAGCGGTCTCGTTGAGCGCCTCGTTGGGCATCCTGACCCCGACAGTCGCATCCACCTGGGAAGGGGAGGTGGAAGGCATCCTCACCTCCGGAACGCAGGCCGGGCTCTCCGTGATCCTCGCGGCGAGCGGTATAGTGAGCGGAAACGGGCGGGTCTCTTTCCTGCCTCTGGCCCCGGCGGCCATCGCGCTTACGGCACATCCCGACGTGCTCGTGGCCGATGGGGTTTCCACCGCGACCCTCCGCTGCCGCGTGGTGGACCCGTACGCCAACCCGGTCGCAGATGGCACCCGGGTCGAGTGGGGAGCCAGCCTGGGCCACGTGTGGCCGGAGGAAGGGTTCACAGCGGGTGGATGGGCAACGGCGACCCTCCAGTCGGAGAGGCGCCTGGGAACAGGTCTCGCATGGGCCGTCGGGGGGATGGTATCAGCGACGGTAGCCATACAGTTCGTGCCGGGTCCCCCTGCGGCGATCCTGGTCACAGCATCCAGCACGCGCCTGATCGCCGACGGAGTCAGCACGGCGACCCTGTGGGCGACGGTGTGGGATTGTGTTGGGCACCGTGTCGCAGACGGCACACCGGTAACCTTCACGACGACACTAGGAGACATAGAACCTAACCTCGGCTGGACCCGGAACGGCGTGGTCACCGCGACGCTGCACAGCGCTCGCGAGCCCGGGATAGCGCGGATCCGCGCGGCAGCCGGCGAGGTTTGGCACGAGATCCAGGTCGAGTTCTACCGTCACACGATTTACCTGCCGATCGTACCGAGTCGCAGGGACGGAGCGACGAGCGCGCCCTTCCCCTAGAGCGGTGAGTGCCACCAGGGAACCGTCTCCCTCAGGGCTTGCCCCGAAGGAGACAGATGGCTACCGGCGGTCGACCCTTTCGGATCGGGTAGCGCTCCGTCGGGATCAACGGCGGGCAATCAGGGGCAGGAAGATCGCGCTGCCTCGTCGCAGGGGAAGGATATCGCTTTCGGCGCGCACGCGGACGCGCTGGCCCGCTAGATCCTCCGATCCGAGGCCAACCACGCGCACCCAGTCTCCGGGACGGATGGAAGCGAAGGTGGGATCCTCCGGGTCGTCGTTGTAGCCGTCGAGGAAAACGCGGCAGGGGCCGGTCCCATCGTTGATGATGAACGAATTGGGGTCGACCCAGCGGGTCACCAGACCCTCGGTCTGCAGGAGCCACCCCTCGCTCTCCTCGCGCGCAGCTTCCCCGGTGGAAAGCACGCGGGGATCCGGCGCGCTCCCGCTTCCCAGAACGCGGATCTGTTCCGCCTCGGAAAACTGCAGTTCCGTGTCGCCTTGATAGACGTCCACCGTGGCCACAACGCGAACGATCGTGCCCCGCTCGAAGGTCCCTTCGATGTCTCCGGCGGGTGCGTACACGGTGATCCCCCCTGTCTCATCCTGCACGTACAGGACATCGAAGAACTCGCCAAAGCCGGCGGTAACCGTGCCTTCCACCCAGACCAGGCGGCCCCGGAAGTCGGGCACGTCGTCTGCATTGAGGTCCGTCCGCGCCTGAGCGATGGACCAGTGCTGGAGCGGTTCCCGAAGCAGCCACATCACGAGCTCGAGGTTCAGGAGTTCGTTCTGCTTGTGGTCACCCGAGGTGTATCCGTAAGTGGAAAAAGTATCGTTCGAATCGCCCCAGAGGGCGATGCGGCCTCCAGCCGAAAGTTCGTACACCGCCGCAAGGGGCACCGGAATCGTCCCGGTGAGCGGATATATGTAGGCCAGATCGTGATCCTCGAAGCAGTCGCCTGTCGCATCCTCGTTGTACGTGCGGTTCGGACGGCACCCGTACGGCCCACACGTCTCCCCGGGGTCCAGGTCGCCCGTAGCCACGATCCATGCACCGTCTTCCGGCGTCAGCGCGTCGCGGTTGCGGTCCATCAGCGAAGCCTCGCTCCAGGAAGCCGTGGCGGTCACGTTCACGCCGATGCCGGTGCTGAAAGCCGTGTCCGTCAGGAAGGTGTGCCAGGTTACGCCCCAAGGGTAGCCGTTGTTGTCGTCCCCGTCGATCACCTCGTCGTCGTTGAGACGGAACGGGATCGGTTCGCCTGTAACGGCCTCGATCGCGGCAAGGATCGAGTTCAGTTCATCGGAATTGCCCTGGTTCCTGTAGTCGGCCTGCCCGGCCATCCAGAGGGAGCCGCCGGAGGCCACATACTCGGCGATGGTTCGGGTCTCTGTGACGGTAAAGAGATCCTCCACATCGTCGCCCGGATCGGTGACGATGAGCAGGCGAACCGATTCGAGGTCCTCGGGGGTGATCTCATCCAGGTTCAGAAGCACGTTGTAACGGTGCGCCGAAAGGTCGGCAATCATACGGGCCATCGGGCTGCCCGCGTTGTTGTTCTTGTGGCCCGCATCGATGAGCACGAGCGGCACCGGCCGATCGGTCACTTCGACCCATTTCTCCGCCTCGTTGTCGAGCGGATTGTCTCCGGCCGGCACGTTGGAGATCGATACCGTCAGGCGCGTCGGCCCGACTTCGGTGGGTCTCCAGGAGACATACGCGAAGGCGTCCCCGTTCCGTAGCACGTCGACGGTCGCCCCGCCGATGGGCACACCATCTGCGGCAAAGGAAACGACGATGCCATGGACATCCGTGATCCCCCGGTTGGTCACGCGCGCCGAAAGGAGAGAGGCCGTGGCAGTAGTCGGGATGGAGGGCTGGACAGTGAAATCGGTCACCGCTATGTCGTCGGTCCCCTGGGTCCAGATGGGCGCACTGGCAATGCGATCTCCGTCGGACTGGGTCACGCGCACGTAGTAGTACTGCACACCCGGTGGGACAGGCAGCGAGGGGGTCCACCGGAAGTCGCTGCCGACCGTCGCGGAGACGACCACCCGACCGGTATCCCCGACCACCTCCACGAGCGCGCTCCCGCCGTCGTCGGGATCATAGCCGGAGATGTCGAAAGCGAGTGTCCCTGCGTTCGGGATCACCGAGCCCATCCAGTAGCCGTTTGCCTTGAACGCAAGCTCATAGTTCACATCCTCGCTCGCAAAGGTGCGCCGGGCACGGAGCGCTTCCATGACCCCGACCTTGGTCAAGGCGGTTGCCCAGATGCCGGTGCGCATCGGATGGGCTCCCCACTCGGAGATGTGCATATCGGCGTTGTCGGTGGGGGCGACGTGCCAACCGTAGTCGAGGGCGCGGATCGATTGCTCTTCGGACCAGGTGTAGGAGGCTCCATACCCGTTCCCCATTTCCGCTAGCGGGATCATCTCCAGGGCCTCCGGATGAAAGGCCCAGTCGTCAAAGTTCAGCCAACCGGGGTGGTTGAACTGGGCGAAGGTGCCGGTCTCGTCCACCGCAACCGTCCCGGTATGCACGAGCCACGTGTAAAAGCCGATCACCGTAGCGCCATCCTCAAGGCCCGGGACGTAGTCGCCGTAAGCATAGCCCATATCGCTGCGCATTGGGTGGCGCACCGTGTTGTAGACATTGATGTGACCCTGGGAGCCCTGGGTCCACTCGGCACCCCGGAGCGCCACGAACTCGCCCGGTACCGTGGCCGCGTTCACCGCCTCCAGAGTCGCTTCCCATTCCACGTCGTCGAGGGCATAGGAATGGTCCGTGAGCGCCATAAAGTCCAGCCCGTTCGCCCTTCCGACGGCGAGCGCCTCAGCAGGTGTGCCACTCCCATCCGAGTAAGAAGTGTGGTTGTGCAGGTCGCCGTGGTAACAGTGGAAGACGGGCGCCGGCCCCGTGCGGAAGGTCCAAGGATAGTCGAACCCCATGGGGTTACCCGCGCGATCCCGCACGCCGGACGATACGAGTGCCTGATAGAGGGCATTTTCCTGGAGCAGGCTCGCAGGCACGAAAACGGCACGGCGCGCCACCACATCGTACGTGACCCGCCCTTGGACAGGCTGCCCGGAGCGGGTGAGCCGGATCGTGTTCTCGTTGATGCTGGCCGGATCCATCGCCTCGTTGAAGGTGATCAGGAGTGTGGCATAGATGCTGACGCCGGTCGCCCCGGGGGCCGGGGATACGGAAACCACCAGGGGTGGGGTCGTGTCTGGGGCACCCGTCGTGAAAGACCAGGTATAGTCCACTCCCATCGGGTTCCCGTAGAGGTCTTCCAGCGTGCCGGCGATCGTTGCCGTATAGGCGGAATAGGGCGAGAGGAAATGGGCGGGAGCAAAGGCGGCCCGGAGCATCCCGGGCTCGTAGGTCACCGTCCCGCTGACAACGCCGGAGGGCCCGCAAAGGGAAAAGTCGAGCGTTTCCGGAACGATGCGCTCGCTGAACACCGCCCGTAACGGTTCGTAAAGGCTGACTCCGGAGGCGCCCGGTGCAGGCACAGTGGAGAGCACCGAAGGAGGCACATCGTCGTGCAGCAGGATGTCGGCATCGCCGCGAGGCTCGAGTTTGTAGTTGTCGAAAGAGTACCAGAGCGTGCCCGTGATGGCCCGCAACACGTCGCCAAGGGTGGGGCGGTACCCATAGTCCGCGACGTCGTCCACCCGGGCTTCGACACCGCTCGCGTCCGTGATTCCCCACTCGCCGTAGCCCAGGTTTGCGTGGGTCACCGTTGCCCACTCGACACGCACGAGAACGCCCTCCAACTGCTCGGCCCAGGCAGCATGCGCGGTAGCCAGATGGGCCGTATCGGTGACGACGGGCGGCGGAAGCGGCAGACTGCCTGTCCGGGTATAGGCCCGGATGGCCACCAGCTCGGTGAACCCGTAGTATTCCTGGACCCGGGCGACCATCTCGATCGCATCGCCGACCTGCGGCTGGTGGCAGCTGTCGAAGACCATGATGCCGCTCCAGGGACCTCCCTGCGGGTCCTCCAGGATGTAGGCCCCTCCGTAGTAGCGCGGATACACGGCGACGACGACCCCGGAAGTCCGGACGGTCTGGTCGACATAGGGCGAAGGGAAAGTGCCATCCCCCGGATCGGTCGTGTACTGGATCTCCGGGATCGGAACGTAGGGATACATCTGCCTGGCAGGAGGCAGGTTCGACGCCCTGCCGGGCAACGGTGCCACCGTGCCAAACAGGACACAAGCCAGTAACAGCAATGGCCGGATCCGACCCATTTCGACCTCCTGGTCCGGATACCCTGCGACCTGGCCAGGCCGTCCGGTACCCGGGCCCGTTGTGCGGGGCTACAGCGGCAGGTTTCCCTGCTCGCCCGGCATCGCCTCCCGCAGGCGCACGATCTCAAAGACCACGGGGTTCGCGGGGTCCGGACACGCGTGGAGCGCGACGTCGGGGTCCGTCAACCACGGGAACTGCGCGCCGTAGCGCATCGCAAACACTTTGGGGAGGAAGGAATAGAGGGCAGACAGGCAGACCCGTCCTTTTACGCTTTCGCCGTCGAAGAGAATCTCGTCCCCCACCTGATGTCCGAAAGCGCACTGGCCCCGGACTTCCTTGACCCGCGCAACGATCGGATAAGGCATAGGATTCCCTCCACCGATGTCCGTCCTCACGAGGGCAGTCGTCGTTACATCAAGGGCAGGTTCGGCCGGACGTCCAGGTTCCAGGAAGCTGTCTCGCCCCGCAGCAGGTGGAAATATGCAGCCGAGCCGACCATCGCCGCGTTATCCGTACAGAGAGCGGGGGGAGGCACACGGAGCGGCACACTGCATCGGAGCGCCATTTCCTCCCGCAGACGCGCGTTGGCAGCGACCCCGCCGGCCAGCATGACTTCGAGCACGCCGTAGATCGACGCGGCTTCCAGAGTCTTGTGCACCAGGATATCCACCACCGCCTCCTGGAACGCAGCGGCCAGATCGGCGGCGACCTGTCGAGGCAACGGTGGGAACTCGCCCGCTCGACTGATCCGCGGCACTTCCCCGGGGCGTGTGTCCGGCTGGAAGAGCGTGTTGGAGCGTCGACGCTCCTCCTGTGCGTAGCGGTAAAGGGCCGTCTTGAGGCCGCTGAAGGAGAAGTCGTGGGTCCCCCGCAGCCAGGAGCGCGGCAAGCGATACCGCTGCGGCTGTCCTTCACGGGCCGCCCGCTCGATCGCCGGGCCACCTGGGTACCCGATGCCCAAGATACGAGCCGCCTTGTCAAAGGCCTCGCCTGCGGCATCGTCCAGAGTCTGTCCGAGCTGGCGGTACCGACCGTGATCCTCCATCAGGATCAGGGAAGAATGGCCTCCGGAGATCACCAGGCAGAGTGCCGGAAAGCGGGGAGGGTCCTCTTCCCGATCCCCGGAAATCAACCAGTTCGCGTAGACATGCGCCTCCAGATGGTGCACGGCGATCAGCGGTTTTCCCCAACCGAAGGCCAGGGCCTTGGCCACGTTCACCCCTACGAGAAGAGATCCGGCCAGACCCGGGCCGTGCGTCACAGCCACAGCGTCCACTTCCGTGGCCGGGTCCGTAAGCGGGGCCAGTGCCTCACGCAGCACGGGCACGATCCGCATAACGTGCTCTCGGGACGCCACTTCGGGGACGACACCGCCCGTGGCCCGGTGCAGATCGACCTGTGAGGCAACGACGTTGCTCACGATCCGTCGCCCATCTTGCACCAATGCCGCTGCCGTCTCGTCGCAGGATGTCTCCAGAGCCAGGATCAACGTCAACGGGACTCTCCTCCGGCCGGTTGGGCGGCTGCCCGCCAGCGGGCCTCCAGCTTCTGCCAGAGGTTCGCCAGGCGAAGGCGGCTTTCGGGTGTGTCCAGCCGCTCGCTCCACATGATCCAGGCGTCCTCGCCATCCCCGTAATACCGGAGGCGCCGCCCTTCCACGCGGAAGCCGAATGCTTCGTACAGCCGCTGTGCCGCCTGATTCGACACGCGCACCTCCAGCGTCAGCCGAACGACCCCGCGCTCCCGCGCGCGCTCCGCCAGGTTGAGCAGCAGAAGGGCCCCAATCCCGCGTCTGCGGTATGCCGGATGGACAGCGAGGGTGGTGATGTGGCCTTCGTCCAGGATCAGCTGCATGCCCGCGTAACCCACCACCGGCCGGCGAAGCGCGACCCGCTCCGTCCCCCGGTGCCGCCAGAACCGCCACAGGCCCGAGGAAACCCTGCGCCAACCGGCCTCCACAGGGCGGGCGACCAGGTAGAGCGCATAGGGCAGCGCAAGCTCGCACAGAAACGCACGGGCGGACCACGGTTGCGCAAAGCTCTGCCGTTCGATCTCGAGCACCTCGTCGATATCCGCCTCGGTCATCGGTTCAACCGTGTACGGGATTTCCACGTGGGCCCTCACTTGGGACGTAACGCCTCCGCGGACCTGACGACGATCCGGTAAGGGTACGCCTGATTCGTCCCGTACCCACCGCGGGTATCGAGCCGGCCGGTCACTTTGACCAGGCCGTGGATGTTCGTAGGTCGGTCCGAAGATGGGACGACATTCAGGGCTGCCGCCACCTTCGGAGGGAAGCCATCCACCCAGATCTGCCTTCCGATCGGGACCGCGTAGTGAAGCCCGTCCACACTACGGATCCCTTCCGCCAGAACACAGGTTGTCGGAGCCTGATTGGGGTCGTCTGGCCGCGGCGGGGTCCAGTAGTAGTAGGCGACAACGGTCACCTGTTTGCCGGAGTAGGCCTCCGGCTGAGCGAGCAGGTCCGCAAGGGAGAGGGTCCCAGAAACCAAGTATTCCTGCGGCACCCAAGCCTGCTGCATCCGCTGCTCCTCCAGCGACACGGCCCCGCCGGGGCTCGACACGACCAACCGGTGCGGGATATCCCCTCTGGGTCCGAAATGCCCGCCCGTCTCAAAGCGCCCTCGAATTTCTACTATGCCGTAGTACGTTCCGGTGGCATAAACAAGCTGGTCGATGACTTGCTGGGGCATGCCGTCGACCCAGATCGGATCTCCCAAAGGGACCGGATTCTGGTAGCCGTCGTCCGTGCGCATACCCACGACGAGGAGCCGTTGCGCCGCATCCTGGTAGTAGTAACCGAAGACGGTGACCTCCTGGCCCTGGTAGCGCTCGGGCTTTTCCAGGAGCTCGTAGAGCGGGACGCGGGGGCTCGTGGCGCCGCAGGACGCAAGGAGGATGGCCAACGAAACGAGGAGCATGGACCGTCTGAGCATGCAAAGCCTCCATCCAGGGGCAGTGAGCGGAGCCGCACAGACGCCGCACAGGTGGATTATAGCAGGCGCTATGCCGCGCGTCAACCTATCGCGGTTTGCCGCTGCGGGTACGTTGTGCTATACTCAACGTCAAGTTTCCAGCCCCAAGCCCGGTACAGCCTCGGGATCAGAAAGAGAGGACGACGATGGATCTGTTCGAGAAGTGCTACGCCTACACCGAAGCGAAGGAGGCGATGGCGGCAGGCTATTATCCCTATTTTGCGCCGCTTTCCGAAACCGAGGGCACCGAAGTCACCATCCGCGGCCATCGCCTGATCATGATCGGTTCGAACAACTACCTCGGCCTGACCACGCACCCGAAAGTGCGCGAGGCGGCGATCGAGGCGATCCGCCGGTACGGCACGAGCTGCACCGGGTCGCGCTTCCTCAACGGCAACCTCGAGCTGCACGAAGAACTCGAGCGGAGGCTGGCCCGTTTCATCGGGAAGGAGGCCGGGCTGGTGTTCAGCACTGGTTTCCAGACGAACCTGGGGGCGATCGCTTCCCTGGTGGGCCGGAACGATGTCGTGATCACGGACAAAGAAGACCACGCGAGCATTGTGGACGGTTGCCGGCTCTCATTCGGGACGATGAAGCGGTTCAACCACAACGACCTGGAAGGCCTGGAGGGCATCCTCCAGTCTTGCCCCGAGAGGGCCGGCCGGCTGGTCGTCGTGGACGGTGTCTTCAGCATGGGCGGGGACCTGGCCGATCTCCCGGGAATCGTGTCTCTCTGCGAGCAGTACGGCGCGCGCCTGATGGTGGACGACGCGCATTCCATCGGCGTCTTGGGCGATGGAAGGGGCACCGCGGCTCACTTCGGCCTCGACGACAAGGTCGATCTCATCATGGGCACATTCAGCAAATCGTTTGCCTCGCTGGGCGGATTCCTCGTCGGGGACGAGCCGGTCATCCACTACATCCGGCACCACGCCCGATCGCTCATCTTCAGCGCGAGCATTCCTCCGGCCAACGCCGCTGCTGCCCTGGCCGCGCTCGAAGTGATGGAGACCGAGCCGGAGCGACGCCAGCGCGTGCTGGCCATAGCGGACCGTATGCGGCGCGAGTTCCAGCGGATGGGCTACAACACCGGGAAAAGCGTCACTCCGATCATCCCCATCATCATCGGGGACCGGATGAAAACGTTCGGGATGTGGAAGCGGCTGTACGAAGAAGGGATTTATGTCAACCCGGTCATCGAGCCTGCCGTGCCGCCGGGCATGTCCCTTCTGAGAACCAGCTACATGGCCACGCACACCGACGAACAGATGGACCGTGTGCTGGACGCTTTCCAGCGCGTCGGAAAGGAACTCGGGGTCATCCCCTAGGGGCCGAGCCTACTTCCACCCCACGAGCAAGGCTTGCGGCGCGTCCACGGAGGCGACGGCTAGCATTTCGCCGCTTTCGGGCACAAGGACCCAAATCCCCTCGGGCAAAGATTCCGGCGCCCCGAACGGGTCGCCCCGCAGGGGTATGAAGGCAACGTAGCGGTCATCCGGCGACCAGAACAGCGGTCCCCAGGTGTACAGCCCCTCCGGCAGAAATACCGTCCGAACGTCCTCGGGATGTTCCAGGTCGTAGAGGCGCAGGAAGGCGCGCCCGGCTTCCCGATCGTATCCGCTTGTCACTGCACGCCGCTGGTCCCAGGAGACCGCTGCTGTGCCCTCTCCCTCCACGGGATAGAGCCGGGTCAGCTGGCCGGTGCGCACATCGTACCCTTGCAGCGTGACGAAGGCGGGGTCCTGCCCGCGCGGCAGAACGATCGCCTGGCCGCTGATCTCATCGTAGGCGAGAGGGGCCGCGCCCGCCCAGTCCAGGACAGATGCGAAACGCAGTTGTGCCGGCCCCTCCAGCTCGATCAACCCAAGGTCCACGCGCACACCGAAAGAGCTGCCCTGCTCCTCACGGTAGGAAGCCGCATACAGGAGCGCCGTCCCCTCGCGTGACCAGGCGACCTGCAACCCCAGCAAGCCTTCCTGCTGGAACGTGTAGAGCAGCCGCGGCACGCCCCCCTCCAGTTGCAGCGTGTATACATCCGGCCCCAGGACAAAGGCCACCTTCCCGCGATGCAGCACCACGCTGCTCGCCCCCGCGTAGGTCGCCGGGATCTCCTTCACAGCCACCGTCCCGAGGTAAGCCTGTACCTGATAGAAGGAGGCCTCGTGGTAGTACACGAGGCGCTCCGAAATGGGCAACGGCGTAGCGGTAGGCAGGGGGGTCGGCGCGGGCAGCCGGCCGACCGGGCTTGCGCTGGGTTCCCCTGCAGCATAGCGCCAGAACGTGTCGGCATCGACCCAGTAGAGGCTCCCCCCCGCGTCATCCCACCAGAGCAGCAACGGCGGCTCCTGGAGCGTCGCCAGTGTGGAGCGCTCACCCGTAGACAGGTCCACCGTCCAGATCTCGTAGGGAGCCCCGGGCGACTCCTGGCGCAGCCCTGCCAGGTACCGCCCGTCCGGCGAGACAGCCATCCGCCCCATCACGCGGTCCGGTTCCGGCAAGAAGCGTTGGCGTTCGCTTCCGTCGATCCCAACCGACCAGATTGTACCGCCCTCGCCGGGATGCGCAAACAGCACCTGGTCGACCTCCGTACCGCGAGCCAGGACCAGGAACGGTTCCGCACCCGAGAACAGGCCGACGTACGTCAGACGCGTCGTCTGCCCGTCGGCCAGTCGGATGGCATACAGATCCGTTTCCCCATCCCGCACGAGCGCGCAGACGAGAGCGGTCCCATCGCTGGACCACCCGATCCGGGCACCCGCGGCCACGTCCTGCGCCAGCACGCGCTGTTCCCCACCCGAGGCCGGAGAGACAACAAGGATGGAACCGGCGGTGTAGGCGACCCTTTGCCCATCGGGCGACCAGACAGGACTGCCGTAATTCCCGGGCTGCTCGGAGAGCCGAGCGAACTCCCCGCTCCCCAACGTCAGCACGTAGACATCCGCTTGTTCCGAGGCAGGAAGTTCCGGAAGCAGGTAGGCCACCCGTTCGCCGTCGGGAGAAAGCGCAGGGGCTCGGCCGACGGTCAATGCATAAGGGGCGCTTCCCTGGACCAGCCAGATCTTCTCCAAGTACTCGAACACCTGCCGCTGCGCCGGCCACGCGGGGGGGATGGCTGTGGGTGGCACAGGCGTGGGGGTAGGGGTTGCCGTGACGGGCACCGTTGGGTGAACGGGAGGAGGCGGTGTAGGCATATCGCAACCCAGCACCACGAGGAGCGCAAGGATGGACCACAGGGAAAACCGGCGCGCACGCATCGGAGCCTCCTTCCGTCCCGCCATCTGCCCGTTCAGCGGGCCGTGCGCGATCGCACAAAGCGGGCTACCGAACGGTCATACGTGCGCTCTACCTCCGGGGAGAACAGACAGCCAGGCAGTTCCCCCATGGCACGGTGGTAGGCAAGACACTCGCAGCAGAACCCTTTCCGAGAGCAGGGCTCATAGGTGCAGGTACAGCGTTTCAGGTTCTCTTCGTGATGGCGACATTCCACGAGGCACCTCCTCTTGTGTCTTCCGAAGCGCATTATAGCCGAACTGAGGGGACGACGCAAGAAAGTTGCGCGCAAGAATGGGATATAGTACAATGCCCGATGGGCGGCCGGCCTTGTGTGCGAAACGAGCCTGCCGACCGAAGTCGTGCGAGGAGGATCGATGGCCGTTTCCTCCCAGCGGATCCGCGAGATTCAGCAAGAGCTCACACGTCGCGAAAGGGCACCCCAGGAGGGTTCGGAATCCACGGTGGACTATCTTGCCTTCTTCCTGGGTGAGGAGCGATTTGCCTTCCCGCTGCGCGATGTGCAGGAAGTCGCGCGCCTGGGTCCGATCACGCCGATTCCTGGAGTGCATCCGGCCGTCCTGGGAGCGATCGCCCGACACGGGGAGGTGCTCCCGGTCCTCGACCTGCGCCGGTTGCTTCGCTTGCAGGAGGCGCCCCAAGGGCCGGAAAGCCGGCTGCTGATCGTCCGACACGGCGACACCCGGGCCGCCTTGCTGGTAGACCGGGTTGAAGACATCGTGGCCGTTCCGGAGCGTTCCTTTCATACGCCACCGGCACCCGCCCAGGAAGCCACATCTTCCTTCCTGCAGGCCCTCGCCGGTGATGGCCCAGCGATGCTCCGGATTCTGGACCTTGCTGCTCTGCTGGAGACGGTCCGCCATGGAACCTGAGGGCGTGCAGTTCCTCCTCGTGCGCGCCGCCGAGCACTGGTTTGCCATCGAGACGGGCCAGGTGGAAAGCCTGAGACGGCGGGAAACCTTGTACCCCCCACGCGAAGATGTCCCGCACCTCGTGGGCCTGCTGCCGGCGGGCCGCGGATCCATCCCCGTCGTCGACCTAGGAAGTTGCCTGGGTCTTGCCCCTCGGCCGAATCGAGGGGACCGCCTGATCCTCATCGGGGAGGCGAATACCACGCCTCTGGCTTTCCTCGTACAGGGAGTATCCGGCCCTGTCCTAGTCCCCTGGACCGCGATACACTCCTTGCCCCCGCTGCTCCTTCATGCCCAGCAACGCCCCGTCGTCTGGGGGCTCATCGAGCACCAGCACGCCTGGCTCCCAGCGCTGGACCTGGCGCTGGTGCTTACTCAGACGGATGTGGAGGCGCTTCAGGCATACGCTCGTGCCTATCAAGGAGGGTGGGATGACACCGCATTCGCCGCTTGAGCACCTCAGCAGCTACTTTCTCACGCCGAGGGATCTGAGTCCCGAGGAGAACTGCCGGAGGAACCGCATCGTGGCCTCGATGGCCTGGGCCCAGGTTGCCATGCTCCTTGCAGGTGCTGCGACCTACCTCTTCGGGGGAGAGAAAACGGACACGGACGTGCTCATCGCGGCCGGCCTGCTCCTGGGGTGCTGTCTGGCCGCCCTGCTCCTGACGCGCAACAACCGGGCAGTGGAAGCTGCCTGGACACTCGTGATCGCCGGTTCGGGGGCCATCGCCTTGCAAGTCGCGGCGGAGAACCGGGCCAACTTGTCCGGCTGGCCCTCTCTCTCCGCGGTCCTTTTCCTGTGGCCCATCGTGGTAGCCGGTACAATGCTCCCCGGCGTCACGGTGTACCTCGTTTCGGTGGTGGACGCTGCCCTCTTTGCCTTGCTGAGCCTCGGGCCTCACAGCGCGTCCGCGAAGGATCCCGCGCAGTTCTTCATCCGGTACGGTACTGCGGTTATCGCGACCTACCTCTTCGTTGCCTTCGCCACACAGCGAAGCGCCACGTCCCTTGCGGAAGCCATACGGGAGTCCGAAGAGCGCGCACAGGCCATCCTGGAAGCGCACCAGACGCTGATGGAGAAGAACATCCAGCAGGTCGAACTGTCAGCCCAGCTGAGCAGCTCGGCAGCCGAGCTCTCGGCCACTTCTCGGCAGCAGGCGAGCGGGGCGGCCCAGCAGGCTTCCGCGATCAGCGAGGTGACCTCGACAATCGAGGAAATGGGCTACACCGCTCGGCAGATCGCCCAGAGCGCGGAGAACGTCGCACAGGTCGCCGAGCAGACGCTACAGGCAGTCGGGGAAGGAAACGCGGCCGTCGACGAAGCGGTCGCCACCATGGAGAGCATCAAGGGGCGGGTCCAGGAACTGGCCGAGAAGGTCCTCGCTCTGGGCGAGCACTCGCAGCGTATCGGAGAGATCATCGAGATCATGAACGACATTGCGGATGAGACCCATCTGCTCGCGCTCAACGCGGCGATCGAGTCGGCGGCTGCCGGAGAACATGGGCGACGTTTTGCGATCGTCGCTGCGGAGATCAAGAATCTGGCGAACCGGTCTATGGAATCCGCGAAAGAGGTGCGCAAGATCATCGCGGAGATCCAGCGTGCGACCAACGCTTCCGTGATGGCGGCGGAGGAAGGGCTGAAGGAAACCGAGCGCGGCGTGCGCAAAGTGTACGAGGCCGGCCGGGCGATGGAGGAAGTCGTCCTGCTCGCCCAACGCACGAGCGAAGCGGCCCAGGAGATCTCCATGGCAACCACCCAGCAGCGTACGGCAAGCGAGCAGATTGTAGAGACCATGCGCGAGGTCGCCGAGGTTGCCAACCAGACAGCCGAGGGCAGCCGCCAGCTCGCGGAGGCTGCGGCCATGCTTTCGGCGATCGCCGAGCGGCTTCAGGCCGCGGGACAGATGAACCTTCAGGGGAACCTCTATGCCGGAGATTGACCTCACCGCCTTTTACGGACAGTTCCGCGACGAAGCCTGGGAGAACCTGGACCTCCTGGAACAGGGGTTGACCGCCCTGGAGGCCAATCCCCAGGATAGCGCGTGGCTCGACCGCATGCTGCGCGCCATCCATACGACCAAGGGCTCCGCCAAGATCTTGGGGTTCGGCGAGATCAACCGCCTGGCTCACCAGATCGAGGAGGTCCTGGGGGCCATCCGTAAGGGCACCCTCACGCTTACCCCGGAGGTGGGAAATGCCCTCCTGGAAGCGAGCGCGGGCATCCGCGCCTTGACAAGCAACCTGGTGGAAGGAAAGGCGCACGAGGTGGACTGGACCGCGCTCGTGCGGAGGTTGGAAGGCCTCTTGGGAAAGGAAGCACCGGCGGCGGAATCCGCTGCACCTGTGACGGTGGCTGCCCACGCCGGAACCCGGCCACGGGAGACGATACGCGTCGACCTGGAGCGTGTGGACCGCCTGAGCCGTATGGTGGGCGAGATGCTCGCCCTGCAGCAGGAGATGGAGGCGGAGCCGGTCGGCTTGCTGGACCTTCAGGGGAGAATCGAGGAAGCCGCCGCGGCGACAGCCGGCCTCCGCGACCGGCTCGAGGCATACCGCGAGCGGCTGCGCCCACTGCAGGCGGAGGAGGTCTTTTCCCACCTGGAACGCCTCGAGGAAGCGCTGCGGCGACTGGAAGAGCAGATCCAGACCTTCTCCCGCGAGCACAGCGGGCTGGTCGAGCGCTTTTCCCTCTCGCTGGCCGGCCTCCACCAGGAGACACTGGGGATGCGGATGGTCCCCATCGCCACACTCTTCGAGGTGTTCCCGGGGGTCGTCCGGCGACTTGCAGCGGAGTGTGGAGTGGAGGTCGCCCTGGAAATCCGCGGCAGCGAGGTCGAGCTAGACCGCCGCGTGCTGGACCACTTGCGCGACCCGGTGGTGCACCTGGTACGGAATGCGCTGGATCACGGGATCGAACCGCCTGCGGAGCGCAGGGCCCTCGGCAAGCCGGAGCGGGGGCGGATTCTGTTGGAGGCGACTGCCCAGGGGCAGCGGGTGCACGTACGCATCGCCGACGATGGCCGCGGCATCGATTTCGAAGCCGTACGGCGAAAAGCCGTGCAAGAGGGATGGATGAGCGCCGAAGCCGCACAAGAGGCCTCGGAAGGCGCCCTGCTGGACCTGCTCTTTCGCCCCGGTTTCTCCACGCGCGATCGGGTGAGCGACCTCTCTGGCCGCGGCGTCGGGCTGGACATCGTGAGGACCGTCCTGCACGCCCTGAGCGGCCTGGTGCACATCCACACGCGACCAGGTCAGGGGACGAGCATCGTCCTGGATGTACCGCTGACCGTAGCGACGTTGCGCGTCCTTACGGTGGAATGCGGAGGAAACGCCGTCGCTCTCCCGACCTCGGCCGTCAAGGGACTCCTCCGCACACGACCGGATGAGATGGTGCTGGTAGAAGGGCGGCCCACGATCCCCTGGCAGGGGGAAGCCGTGCCTCTGTTCGCGCTTGCAGATCTGCTCGGGTGGGACGGCAAAGGCCCCGGACAGCGCCTCCGGCCCACGTTGATCGTGGGGAGCGACCACCAGAAAGTGGGGCTGGCGGTTGACCGCCTGGTGGATGAAGCGGAAGTCGTGGTGCGACCTCTGGGCGACATTTTGGAGAAAAGCCGCTTCCTTTCGGCGGCAACCATCTCGGGGGCCGGCCGGGTCATCCCGATCCTGGACGTGGCAGCACTCCTGCGGGCTGTCCCAGTCCGACGCGCGGACGGCGCGCAGGCCCCCGATACGCCACTCCCGCGCCGTGCGCCCGCCCGGGTGCTCCTTGTGGAGGATGCGATCGTCACGCGGGAACTGGAACGAAGCATCCTGGAGGCGGCCGGCTACCAGGTGGTCACGGCCTTTGATGGCGTGGATGCCCTGGAGAAACTGGAGCAGGACGAATTTCACCTCCTGATCACGGATATCGAGATGCCACGGATGGACGGATTCGAGCTCACGGCCCGTATCCGCCAGGAGCCGCGGTGGTCCAGTTTGCCGGTGGTCATCGTCAGCGCCCGGGGCGATGAGGAAAGCCGGCGACGCGGGTTGCAGGTAGGGGCTCAGGCGTACATCGCCAAGAGCCGTTTCGACCAGAACAACCTGCTCGAGACAGTGGCCCAGTTGCTCGGATAGATGCCGGGATACCTGGCACCAAGCGGAGGCGTATGATGGCTGCGCGCATTCTGGTTGTGGATGATAGCCGCCTGGTCACGGATATCGTGAAACTGCGGCTGGAATCCCAGGGCTACCGTGTCTCGCTGGCGCACAGCGGCGAAGAGGCACTGGAGATGATCCATGCAGACCCCCCAGATCTGCTCGTGTTGGACATCCGTCTGCCGGGCATCGACGGCTACGAAGTGTGTCGCCGCTTGCGGCAAGACCCGGACCCGGCCGTGCGCGACCTCCCCGTGATCGCGTTGACCTCTATGGACGACACAAGCGTCGGTTTCGAGGCAGGGATGGACGACTATCTGAACAAGGATTTCGACCTGCTGGAACTGGGGAACCGGATCGCCTTTGTCCTGCGAATGAGGGGAATCGAGGCATGACGGAGCGAGAACGGGCGCCTGGGGGCGAAAAACTGCGTGTATTGGTGGTCGACGATTCGCCGGTAGCACGGGCGGTCTTGCGGTCGATCCTGGAGAGCGATCCCTCGATCCAAGTGGTCGGTCTCGCGCGCAACGGCTGGGAAGCGGTGCAGATGACCGCCAGGCTCCGTCCGGACGTGATCACGATGGACGTGCGGATGCCGGAGATGGACGGGGCAGAGGCGACGGAGCAGATTATGGCCTACTACCCGACGCCGATCCTGGTCGTGACGGCATCGTTGGCCAAGGAAGACGTGGACTTTTCGTTCCGGATGCTCGAAGCAGGGGCACTCGACATCTTCGAGAAGCCCGCCGGCGACGACCCCGTCGCGCTCCGAGCCTGCGCACAGGCCCTGCTGGAACGGGTGCACCTCTTGTCGCGTGTACGGGTGATCACCCATTTGAGGGGCCGACGCCGAAAGAAAACGGCGTCGAAGGAGATCCCCTTAGCCCCCATATCGATACATTCTCCCTCGCGTCTGGTGGTCATCGGCGCTTCGACAGGCGGGCCCAAAGCCCTGCAACGCGTGCTGTCACGGCTGCCGGCACCTTTTCCTGCCCCGATCGTGGTCGTGCAGCACATTGCCAACGGCTTCATCCAGGGGATGTGCGACTGGCTGGCGGGGGAAGTCCGTCTCCCCATCGCAGTGGCGCGGGATGGGGAGGAACTCGTGCCTGGCCGGGTGTATGTGGCTCCCGAGAACCGACACATCTTGCTGGAACCAGAGCGGATCCACCTGAGCGACCGCCCCAGGACGGTGCTGATCCCCTCGGTCGACGTCACGATGCAGGATGCAGCCCGGGTGTTCGGGGCGCGCGCGATCGGAGTTCTGCTGACCGGAATGGGCAACGACGGTGCCCAGGGCTTGCTTGCGATCCGCAAGGCCGGTGGACGGACGATCGTGCAGGACCGGAAGAGCTGTACGATCTTTGGTATGCCCAGAGCAGCTATCGAGCTGGGTGCGGCCGAGAAGGTGCTTCCGCTGGAAGAGATCGCCGGTGTGCTCGTGGAAGCCGTCTGTGAAAGCGTTGTGAGCTCGACATGACGGAAACGGCAGACCTTGCTTGCGAAATGGACCGGCAGACGTTCCTCGAGTTGCGCGCGAGGATCGAGGCCTACAGCGGGATCTTCCTCGACGACTCGCGTTGCCGTTCGTTATCACGCTTGGTAGCCCGCCGGATGCGCGCGCGCGGCGTCGAACGCTGGGACGCGTACCTGGCGCTGTTGGATGCAGCCTCCGGGACACAGGAGCTTGCAGAACTCCTGTGCGAGGTGGTGAACAACGAGACGGCCTTCTTCCGGAACCCACGCCATTTCCGGGCTCTCGCGGAAAAAGTGCTGCCGGAGCTGGATCGGGCACGGCCCGCAAGCCGGCCACTTCGCCTCTGGAGCGCTGGCTGTTCAACGGGGCAAGAACCGTACTCCCTCGCTATCACGGTTGCGGAAACCTTTGGCTTGCCTCCGCGGCGACCGGTCGAAATCTGGGCCACGGACATCAGCCCGCGCGCGCTGGAAGTCGCTCGAGAGGGGCTCTACCGGACACGAGACCTGGAACGGGTCGAAGTGGACTACCGGAAACGGTACTTCCGGCCGGAGGGCGACTCTTTCCGCGTGATCCCTGCGCTGAGGGAACTCGTGCGTTTTCAGGAGATGAACCTGGTCGCCACCCCGTTCCCGCCCGGTTTCCAGGGTATGGACGTCATCTTCTGCCGCAATGTGACGATCTACTTCCGCATCGAGACCTGCCGCAGGCTGATGCGGGCGCTCTATGACTGCCTGGACGAGGGGGGGTACCTGTTCATCGGCTTCGCGGAGACCCTGTGGCGCGTGTTCGATGCTTTCCAGCGAGTCGAGGCGGGCGGAGCCTTCTTCTACCGAAAGGGAGGCACGCATGCGCCTCGGGAGGCCGCAGCTGCGTCCCCTGCCGCGAGGTCAGTGCCGGGAGGAAAGTCTGTGGAAAGACCCCTGGTCCTGGTGCAAGTCGGCCCGAGCCAGGTGCCTCCGCGCGCGTCCACGCCGCGCGCGGAGGAAGAGCCGGATGCCGCGCGCGCCTACTACCGTCGCGGACTGGAGCGTCTCTTCGACGGAGCGTACGACGAGGCACTGGCGGCGTTCGAGACGGCTCTCCGTGCGGAGCCGAACTTTGTTGAAGCCCTCTGCGGAATCGCGCAGGTGCACGCAAACCAGGGCCGTTACGCGCAAGCGCTCGAGGCCTGCCGTCGCGCGCTCGAACTCGACGACCTGGCGGAAGAAGCCTACCTCCTGCGTGGTCTGGTGCGCCGGCAAGTAGGCCAGCTGCGGGAGGCCATCGAGGACCTGGAGCGCGCAGCCTACCTGAACCCGTCTTCCCCGACGGCGCACTTTTACCTGGGCGACGTCCTGCTCGCTGCAGGGCAATCGCACCGCGCGCTTCAAGCGTTCTGCCGGGCCCGGCAGGCCCTGCGCAACTATCGGGACGATGCCCTGGTCGACGGCGTGCCGGCACATCTGCTGCGGGAAGCGTGTGGACGACACATCCAGGCACTCGAGGTCGGAGCCGCAAACCGTTTCGAGGCAGGTACCTATGGCTAGGCTGGTGCAGGACGCCAGAACCCGATTCCCACGGGACCCCGGAGTACTACACGCAGCCGGAGCCATCCTTTGGGGCGCTGTGCTGGCCGGAAGCGCGTGCCTCAGCGAGCCGTCCAGCCTTCGGGACGTGCTCCTTGCCGGGCTCGGACCGGTGCTCGCGGGACTCCTGTTCTTCTTTGCCATGCGGGAGACCCCCGTCGGGGAAATGGTCCTTCTGTTCGGAGAGCGTGTAGGAGTCGCCCTGGGAGCGGGGATGCTGAGCCACGCCGCTGCCCCTCTCCTGCTCTTTGCGCTCGGACCGGAGGTGCGCGCTGCACGTCGCGAACGCACGGGGCAGCGGTGGGTCGGCGTGGGTGCCACGTTGGCCCTCTACTTGGCCGCCGGCCTCTGGCACAACCCGGAACGCGCGCTGCTGTTGGTGCTCGGTGCCGTCCTCTACGGCGCGGTGCTGGCTGCAGTGCCCGCGGTGCTGGGAAAGCACGCCGGTGAACCGGCTGGAGCGGAAGTCCGTTCCGGCGCGGACCTCGGTTCCCCCGAGCAGTCCCAGCCTACGGCTCGCCCCGAGCTCACTCCAGCTGGCGTCGCGCCGGACCAGGAGAGCCTCTTGCAGGACCTGCGGGTGGCGCGCGATATCCAGGTGAGTCTGCTGCTGGCAAGCAGCCCGAGCCTTCCAGGGTGGGAAACGAGCGCTTCTTTCCTTCCCGCCCGGGAACTGGGAGGCGACCTG
>JBMFPK010000004.1:0-23509 GCA_049969155.1 Chloroflexia bacterium
GCTTCGGTGCGTTGGTGGTGAGCGTTCTGATCCACCTGCTAGTAGTGTGGTACGAGATGCGCGAAGGGCGGCGCCTGCGCAGCGAAGTCCTCGTGGCCGACGCAAGCCATACCCGGGCCGACGTGCTTGTCTCCATCGCCGTGATGGGAGGCCTCGTGGCCGTGCGGCTGGGCTACCCGCTCGCCGATCCCATCCTAGCGTTGGTCGTCGCCATCTTTATCGGCCGTATCGGCATCCACATTGTGCGGGAAAACGTGCCTGCCCTGCTGGACCACAAGGTGCTTGCGCAGGACGAGATCGAGGAAATCGCCCTCTCCGTACCCGGCGTAGACTCCTGTCACCGCATCCGGAGTCGAGGCCATAACCAGGAGATCTATGCGGACCTGCACATCCGCGTAGCACCGGAAATGAGCACCTCCCAGGCGCACGCGCTGGCCCACGAAGTGCAGCGGCGCCTCCGTGCGCGCCGGCCAGACATTCGAGACGTCACGGTGCATGTCGAGCCATCCACGGCGGCGAAGGGAGACGAGAGCCTGGAACGGATCACCGCACGGCTGCGGCGCGTTGCGGATGGTCTGGGCATAGGCGTCCACGAGGTGAATGCCTACCAGGTCAACCAGGAGACGTTCGTGGAGGCACACCTCGAGATGCAGCGCACCATCTCGCTCGAGCAAGCCCACGAGCTCGCCTCGCTGCTCGAGGAACGCGCGCGGCACGAGATTCCTGGGCTGGCCGGCCTAACGACCCACATCGAACCCGAGGGGAACGTCCTGCAGAACGGACCCGGGGCCCTGCAGGAAGCCGAGATCGCTTCCCGTGTGCAAGAGCTCCTGCGCCCCTGCGAAGGGCTGGCCAGCTGCCACGACATCCGCGCCCGCCGCGGTGACAACGGCTGGGTCGTCTCGCTTCACTGTCATCTTCCCGGAGAAATGTCGCTCACCCAGGCCCACGAGTTCAGCGCTGCATTGGAACGCCGCATCCGCGAAGGGATCACCGGGATCGAGCGGGTCGTGATCCACGCGGAGCCCGACGGGGAGTAGGGGGATCAGGAGCGGAAAGGAAAACGGCGGGGGCGGCTTCCGCAGAGGAAGCCGCCCCCGCGTGCGCTTGTGGGGCTATTGCCCGCCTGATTCACCTCGGAGGTAGGACACCATCCGCGGCATAAAGTGCGGGATGACCAAGGGCAGCATCTTGGGAAGGAGCCGCTCCATAGCCATTGGCATGAGATCGGGCATCTGCTCCTTCATATGCTGCGGCATGGGGACGCGCTTTTCCACCGCCTGCAACATGGCGGGCATGACCTTTGGCATCATTCCCGGCATCAGGATGGGGAAAAGCGGGGGCATAAGGGGTTTCATCATCGCGATCATCGCCTCCCGCACCGGGCCTGGAGCCGCGCGCACCGCCTGCATCATGGCGCGGAAGGGAGCGGGCATCGCCTGGATCATCTCCGGGAGGAGCTCGGCCATCAGTTCGGCCATGGCCTCCGGCTTCAGGAGCCAGATCATCGCCTCGAAGGTACGCCACTGCTCCAGCGCGTAAGCCGTAGGGTCGAAAGCGGGAAGCCCGAGTGCCTTCGAGGCAATGTGTCCCAGGTCAATGATGGGAAGCTGACGGCCCGTCTTGTCGACGGTGATGCGGAATTGCACTTCGCAGCAAGGGCAGGAGGCCACGATCGCCTGTGCCCCGACCTCCTCTGCTTCCTTCAGCCGAACCTCTCCGATCACCCTGCCCGTGTCTGGGTTCTCGAGGAGGGTCAAGACGCCTCCACAGCAGTGGGCGTGCTCCCGGTTGTGCTCCATCTCGACGAGCTCGAGCCCAGGGATCGCCCGAAGCATCTCGCGCGGCGGCTCGTAGATCCCCCCAGCTCGCCCCATATGGCAGGAGTCATGCCAGGTCACACGCATCGGAACAGGTTCGGTGAAGCGAAGATCCCTACTGCGGATGCGCTCGGCCAGGATCTCGGAGTAATGCTTGACCTCGAAGGGGAAGGAAATCCCCATCTTCTTGGCCCACTGGGGATAGTAGACCTTCCAGGAGAGCCAGCAGGCGGGGCAGGAGGTGACCACCGCCCGGACGCCGTGTTCCTTCATCCCGTTGATGTTGTGCCGTACGATCTCCTCGAAGGCGTCCCACAGACCCGCGACCAGCATGGGGAGTCCACAGCAGGCCTCGCCATCCCCTAGGTAGGTGAAGGGTACCCCGGCGACGCTCAGCAACCGTGCCGTGCCCTGGGCGACATCCTGTTCCACGAAGGAGGCCGTGCAGCCGGGAAAGTACCCGACCTCTGCACGAGGGAGGATATTGGCTCGGACATCTTCGGGCACCCAATTTGCCCGGTCCTTGCTGTAAGCGGCCCAGATGTTGCGCTCTTTGCGCAACGCGGCCCGCATGATCTCGAAGGCCGGAAGGGTCAGCTGATCCCGATCCGCGATGAGGTATCCCCGCATCTTCAGCCACGAGGGCTCGTTGGGAAGCTCCAGCGGGCACTCGACGTTGCACACCTCACAGGTGGTACAGGCGATGAAACGGGTGACCCACTCGGGGGTCAGCTGGGCCCTTCCGGCCATGTACTCGCGCAAGAAGAACCACTTGGCGCGCGGGGAATGGGATTCCCAGCCACGCCCGTAGAACTGGTCGCACTCTCCCACGCAGTAGCCGCACTGCGCGCAAGTATAGGCATACCAGGCGACATCGTCCGGGACGCCGCGGCGACCGGCACCCGGAATGCGCTCCCCTACAGGTGCCGTCGCGCGGTTTGCGATCGTCCGCACCAGCGGCTCGAAGCTCGAGACCACGCGCATAAAGGTTCCCAGCAGCCCGTTGCCGAGTACTTTTCCGGGGTTCATGAGGTTCCCCGGGTCCTTCTGAGACTTGTACGCACGCAACAGACGCAGCTTTGCGGTACCCAGGATGTGCTCAGCCTCGTGAGCAAAGTACAGACCGGTCGCATAGGCACGTCCGCCCAGACGTCGCGCAAGCACGATCGCGGAAAGCGCAAGTCCGTAAGCCAGGTTGAAGGCAAAGGCACGCTCGTCGTGCAGCAGAAACCCCAGCAGCGTCACCTGACGATCCGGCCCCGAGACCATCCCTTCGATAGCAATCGACTGCCGGATCTTTCGCCCCCATTCCTCGAGCAGGGGAGCAAGCTGGTCCAGAGGCACAACGGCTTCGGTGGGGATGAGCGAAGGCCCAAGCCGCTTGATCGCCATAATGCGGAAACGCTCCTCCCACTCGCGCTTTGCCACATCCTCGGGACAGCGCTCGCCCCCATGCTTGGCGATGATCCGTTCCAGCGCCGGACTCACCTCAGCCGCACGGGACGCGGGGAAGACAAAGGCCGCACAGTAGGTCTCCGGCAGCGGAACCCGCTCCTCGGCGACCGGGTGTCCGTGCTCCAGTTTGGGCGGAAGCCGGTTCTTCCAGGCAGCCATCGTCGGATTCGTAAAGCTCACGGACCAGAGTGCCAAGCCCTCGTCCACGACTTCCTTCAGCGCCTCGGCAAGCCAGCGGGCTTCCGCAAAGCGCGCCCCCACGACGACCTCTTCCTCCTGCGGCCGGACACGCAGCGTCACCTGCGTGATGATCCCGGTGATCCCGCAAGCGCCGGACAAGAGGTCCAGTTCCTCCCCACGGATCTCCCGCACTTGGCCGTCCGGCTCCACCACGCGTGCGGCAACGACGTTGTCGCGAAACGATCCGTAGGCATAGCTCCCATAGCCGTAGCCCGCCTGAGCAAGCCATCCCCCAACGGTCGACGATGGTGCGCTCGAAGGGTAGAGCCGCAGGGCGAGGCCCTGTTTGGCGAGCTCATTCTCCAGGTCCTCCCAGACAACGCCCGGTTCCACGGTCACTGTCTGGGCTTCCAGGTCGATCTGCAGGATGCGGCGCATGCGCCAGAAATCGACGAGTATCCCGCCCCGCACCGGCACGACCCCACCGTAGCCGGACGTCGCTTTGCCGCGCGGGACCAGGGGCACGCGGTTCCCGACGGCCCACCGCACGAGTCGAACCACTTCATCCTCGTTCCGGGGCTGCACAACGGCTGCAGCCTGCGCCCGGCCGATGAGCGGGCGGACAAGGGCCGGCAAAACCCCTACGTCGTGCCCGTAGATGCGGCATTCCATCGGATCCGTGGAAATGCGATCGTGAAAGATCTCGCGCAATGAGGCCACCTGCGCCTCGTTCAGCCTTGCTGTCACTGGATGTCCTCCTTGCTTTCTGGGCGAGCAGTCGCCCGCACACTTTCCAGCAGCTCGGCCCGCTGCAGGAGCAGGTCGGCCAGCATCTCCCGCAGCAGGTCCAGCGCCTGGATGATCCGTCGGTCCGCCAGCGAGTAGTAGACCGATGTCCCCTCACGGCGGGCCACGACCAGGCCCCGATCGCGCAGCACCTTCAGGTGGTGGGAAACCGTTGGCTGCGAGATCCCCAGCGCTGCCGTGAGATCGGCGACATTGCTGGGACCTGACGCCAACAGGTACAGGATCGTCACCCGCTTGGGGTCCCCGAGCCCCTCGCAGATGTGCGCGTGCAATAGCTCGATTTCCTGTTCCAGTTTCTCAGGCACACCCGTCATCGAACCTCCTTCAGATAAAGAGCGTGATATGGGAGCGGCTCGCTGTGGCGACAAACGTGGCTGCGCCGGCCACGCCAGCCACCTCGTCAATTAGGTCTTCCCGGCCGATCTCCATGACCTCCATGCTGGTCTGGCAGGCGATCAGCTTCACCCCGAGTTGTACGGCCAGTTGGCGCAATTCGGCGAGGGAAGGTACCCGCTTGTCGCGCATCATCTTCCGGAACAACAGCCTCCCAATGCCGCCGAAATTGAGACGGGAGGGAGAGAGCCGATCGATCCCGCCGCGGTTCAGGATCCCCAGCATCTTTCCGAGGAACCCTTTGCCCGTGCGGTTTCCTTTCTGGATCGCTTTCAGCCCCCAGAAGGTGAAGAACATCGTGGTCTCGATGCCACTTGCTGCCGCGGTCGTGGCGATGATGAAGGCGGCCATCACACGGTCCATATGCCCGCTGAAAACGACAATTGCTGCCTTTTCCTTTTCCCCCTCGGCCATGGCAAGCCTCCTGTTCACTATATGCGAATATTTCAATATCTAATTTTATTATACAACCTCTGCGCCGTCGTGTCAAGCAGGGAGGCACAGGCAGGGGATGTGCTATAATGAGTATGGCTGACACATTCGCCCAAACAAGGAGGAGGTCTCGATGCCGGATACTTTCCAGCCCGAGGAGGAGGCATCCGCCGTTCCGCGGAACTACCGCGCGGCACTGGAGCAGGCGCGCAGGCGTTTCGTCGGGCGGGAACCTCGCATCGATGCCGAGACGGCTGGTGTCGCGTTCGTCGATCTGGGAGGAGGACGTGGACGGTTCGAGATCCCGGTGCTCGGGCGACCGTACCGGATCTCGTGGCCGGAGCTCCATGCCGAAAGCGAGACCGGCGAAACGGCGAGCCCGGTGCTGCAGATCCTGCTCCTGCACTACCTCCTGACCTCGGACGGCATCACGCCGCGTGGAGAGTGGGTCTCGTTCCGTGATCTCCCCGACGGGCGGGTCTACTACCGCGCCTTTCGGGAGGGAAGCGAGCTGCGTCTGCTTGGGCGCTTTGGCAACGACATCACGGGGTTCTGTCGGGCAGCGGAGGCGCTCGGAGGAAAGCCGCTTCCGCTGGCCGACCACGCTTTCGCCTTCCAGGTGCTGCCCCGCTTGCCCATGGCCGTACTGCTATGGGAGGGAGACGAGGAATTCTCTCCCGAGATCCGCATCCTGTTCGACACGAGTGCTGCCAACTACCTGCCGACGGAGGACCTCGCCGTGATCGCCCGCTACCTGACCGGTTGCCTTATCCGGGCGGGCACCGGAAACGCGGTTTGACTTTTGGACGCGTTGGCCATACAATACACGCGCAAGGGCCGTTAGCTCAGGTGGCAGAGCATCTGACTTTTAATCAGAGGGTCGCAGGTTCGAGTCCTGCACGGCCCACGGAAAAGGCCTCGTAGCGTCCGCTACGGGGCCTTCTTCTTGCACACCTATCGGCCCGGACGTCCCCCACGCGGATCTTCTCCCGGCACGGCAAAGATCTCGGCGGGCAGATGGATGCCGGCTGCCGCGAGGCGCGCCATGAAGCGAGGTCGCACACCGGCCGGGCGGAATTGTCCCTTCACCCTGCCGTTTTCGTCCATCCCTTCCTCCCGAAAGACAAAGATGTCCTGCAAGACGATCACGTCCCCCTCCATTCCTTGCACCTCGGTTACACTGACGACCTTGCGCGAGCCGTCCCGCATGCGCGCCTGCTGGATGATCAGATCGACCGCGGAAGCGATCTGTTCCCGGATCACGCGTACAGGAAGGTCCATCCCCGCCATCAGTACCATAGTCTCCATGCGCGCCAGCGCATCGCGCGGGGAGTTCGCGTGGAGCGTCGTGAGCGATCCGTCGTGGCCCGTGTTCATCGCCTGGAGCATGTCCAGGGCCTCTCCGCCACGACACTCCCCGACCACGATCCGGTCCGGACGCATCCGCAGGGCATTGATCACCAGATCGCGGATCGTGACCCTGCCGGTGCCGTCCGCCTCCGGCGGCTTGGCTTCCAGCGTGACCACGTGCCGCTGGTGCAGCTGCAGTTCTGCCGAGTCCTCGATGGTCACGATCCGCTCGTTCGCGGGGATGAAACTGGAAAGCACATTCAGCAACGTTGTCTTTCCTGAGCCCGTCCCGCCGCAGACCACGATGTTCAACCGCGCCTGCACACACGCCTTCAAGAACTCCGCAATTTGAGGTGTAAGGGACCCGAAGCGCACGAGGTCCTCGACCGTCAGGCGCTTGCGCGCAAACTTGCGGATAGTGATCGTCGGACCGTTTACAGCGCACGGCGGGACGATGATGTTGACGCGGGATCCATCGGGCAGGCGGGCGTCCACCATGGGCCACTTTGCGTCCAGGCGGCGGCCCAGCGGGCGGATGATGCGCTGGATGATGCGCTCCATATGGGCTGCATCCACCAGATCGATGGCCACTTCTTCGAGCTTTCCCTGTCGTTCCACATAGGCCAGGCGAGGGCCGTTGACCATGATCTCGGTCACCGAGTCGTCCCGCAACAACGGCTCCAAAGGGCCCAGACCGAACAGCTCGTCCATGACCGCTTCGTACAGCCGCTGCGCCTGGGGCGCCGGAAGGTTGAGGCCGGCCTGGCGGTAGAGCGCTGACAGGTGCTTGCGCACCGCTTCCTCCGTGCGAGCCGTCCGCTGTAGCGGCCCGCCCCCCAGCGCGGCTTCGATCCGTTTTGCAAAATCGAGCGTGATCTCCGGGAGCTTGGGTACTGGAGAGAGCGCCTGCAATGCGGTTGCGATTCCCACAGCCGATTCTCCGGACTGTGCCTCCGCTTCCTGGGTCATTGGTCATCCCCTCCTTGTGAGCCTCGGCCGGCCGCACGCAGGCTCGAAAGCCATACGCCCATACCCGGCCCCGCATCCAGGTCCTCGAACGGCACGATGGCCAGCACGTGCGCCTTGTTCACGGCAAGGAAGCGCGTCGTGTAGAGCAGCGTGGATACGGTTTCGTCGTAGACGTAGACGTCCGTGACCGCCAGGAACTGCGCCTGAGAATCGTTCAGTTCATCCAGCAGACGGTTGTCCGGCCTTAGGTAGATGGACCCGACCAGTGTCTGCGTGGGCATTCGGAGCAGGGCCCGGACAGGCTTTTTCGTGACCACATTCGTAAAGATCTTCCCTTTGCTGTCCACGTGAACCAGTGGCATCCGATACCTCCTCGCTCCCCCAGCAGTCCATTCATGCTGCCGGGTCAGCCGTACACACCCGCCCCGTAGTACCACATCTCGCACCCGCGTAGCGCGACAACCACCCGTTCGCGCCCCCGGCGCACCTGAGTCTCCTGGAGCCAGAGCTGCACCCCGTGACCATTGGGAACCGTGGAAGCACCATCCCCTCGGACACTCCTACTGCCCCTAGAGCGACCGTCATTGGAGGAACCGCTCGTTCCAAAACACTGCCAGGTCCCCGCACCGAGAGGCACAAATGGCCCGACCACACCAAGTATATCACCCAACCCTACACCTCGCAACAGCGGCACAGGCCAGGGTAGAGCGCGATAACCGCCCTGTGACCCTTCGCAAACCCCGCGATGCCCGGTCGGCCCCATACTGGGAATTGGTACCGGATGAATCGCGGAGGTGAGAAATGAAGGGATCTCGCGTGCAAAGGTGGTGGAAAGGGCTTGCGCTTGCTCTTGTCCTGTCGCTCAGCTTGGGCACGTTCGTCGCTCAGAAAGCATCGGCGCAAGAGGGCACCGTCGCGTCGACGCATACGTCTCTCGCAGGCTACGTGCACGTCATCGAGACGGACGCTGGCCATCTCACCTTCGAGTTTACCCTTCCTCCCCTGCAGCTGGAGAAAGTGGAAGTGGACGGCCGGCCCTACGTCTCGATCCGTGCCGAGGGGCTGGAGAGCACCACCGAAGCCGGCCGTCCCATCCTTCCCGTCGCCGCATTCTGGCTGGGTCTCCCGCCCGAAGGCGAGGTGGACATCGAAGTCGTGGACCTGGAGGCGCATACCGTTCCGCTCTGCGCCCCCGTGCTCCCGGCGCCGACCCTCCGACCCCCGGAGCCGCTCCCCGAGGGCCTTCCCGCAAGCGAGGGGTTCCAGACCCAGGTCCTACCGGATGCGGCGCTCTACGGGAGCGATTCGGCCTTCCCTCCGGCCTTGGCTCGCCTGGAAGCGCAAGGATGGGTGCGCAGCCAGCGCATCGGCCTCCTGCGCCTGTACCCCGTCCAGCTGAACGCATCTCGCAACGAGCTCACCGTCCACGAACACATCCGGGTCCACCTGCGATTCCCTCCCAGCCAGACAACCCAGGAGTACGAAGAGACCGCCCCCTTCGAGGCGCTCTTCCGGGCCGTACTGTTGAATGCAGACCAGGCGCGCCGTTGGCGCGTGCCCCGGGCCGCACCCGCACAGGCCGGCCTCGCGGCACAGCTCCCTGTGGATGCTCGTCTGCTGCAGATCCTTGTCGACCACGACGGGCTCTACCGGATCGACAGCCAGCAACTTGCGGATCTCGGCTTCCCCATCGCGTCCCTCGATCCCCGCCAGCTCCATCTGCTCGTCGACGGGGCCGAGGTGGCACTCTGGATCCCCGGTGAGGAGGACGGGATCCTCCAGCCCGATGAGTCGATCTACTTCTTCGGCGTTGGTTCGCGCTCCCGCTACAGCCGTGCCAATGTCTACTGGCTGACCTCGGATGCCTCCCCGGGCCTGCGGATGCCGCTCGTCTTGACGCAGCCCGGCAGCACCCCGCCCGCACCGCAGCTCGTGGCAACGCTTCGCCTCGAGCAGAACCACTTCTACGTGAGCCAGCTGGCCGACCTGCCAGGAGCCGATCCCTGGTTCTGGACCTACCTCTACACGCCCTCCGCTCCACAGCGAACGTTCGATCTCGTCCTCGACCACGTGGCTGCGAGCGCTGGGCCTGCGACACTTCGCCTGTCCCTGCGCAGCACGCTCGTGACAGGTCTGAACCCGGACCACCACGTGCGGGTCTTCCTGGACGATGCCTTGCTTGGCGACGGTTGGTGGAACGACTCGGAGCCGGTCCTGCTCGAATTCTTCGTACCGCACGATCTGCTCCAAGACGGGAACCACGCCCTGCGCCTGGTAGCGCCTGGCGACACCGGATACGCTTATGACCTGTTCTATGTCGACTGGATCGAGATCCGCTACGCTCGCAGCAACCTCGTTGGAGGGGACCGTGCAGACTTCAGCCTCCCGGAGGGCGGCCCCTGGACGGTCTTGCTGGAGCCGTTCGTTGAGGAAGCGGTCGTCGCCCTCGCCATCAAGGATCCGCGCAGTCCCGTCCTGCTCGCAGGCCAGACGGAGCCTATCCCGGAAGGCTTTCGTTTCCGCTTCGAAAGCATCCCCGGGAACGCCGGACGCTACCTCGTCCTGTCGCTTGACCAGGCCGAGTCGCCGGCCGCGATGTCCTTGCGGGCCGCGCCGCGCCTCCTCCAGCCGTCCGGCGCAGACTACCTGGTGATCGCCCCTGCGGCGTTCTTCGACGCCATCCGGCCGCTCGTGGAGGCCTACGCGGCTAGCGGGCTGCGGACGGCCATTGTGGACATCCAGGAGATCTACGACACGTTCCGCTACGGACGCCCGGATCCGGAGGCGATCCGCGCGTTCCTGGCCTATGCCTACGCGCACTGGACGCCCCCGGCCCCGACCTACGTGCTTCTCGTGGGGGACGGGCACTACGACTTCCGGGACGACCTGGGGTATGGACAGCCCAACTGGATCCCACCGTACCTCGCCTACGTCGATCCTTGGATGGGAGAGACGATGGCAGACAACCGCTACGTCTCGATCGTAGGAGAGGACCCGCTCGCCGATATGCTCCTGGGCCGCCTCCCCGTGAGCACCCCCGAAGAAGCTGCAGCGGTTGTGCAGAAAGTGCTTTCCCTGCGCAACGGTTCGGACCCGCAGCCGTGGCACAGCCGTGTCCTCTTCATCGCAGATAACCCGGATGGCGCAGGGAACTTTCCCGCCCTTTCCGATCACCTCGCAAACGCGCATCTGCCACCGGCATACTCGGCGGACAAGGTGTACCTCGGCGTCAACTATCCCTACCAGAACCCCGCGCTGGCGGCGCGTGCAGCGATCCTCCAGGCCATCGACGAAGGGCGCCTTGTGGCGAACTACATCGGCCACGCCGGCGTCTCCGCCCTCGCTGCGGAGCAAATGCTTCGGACAGCGGACGTCACGACGCTCTCCAATGCTCCTCGGTTCCCGCTGCTGCTCGTCTGGGCCTGCTACGCAGGCCGGTTCGGGGAGCCAGATCCGGCCAACACGGCGATCACGGAGGCCGCCGTGCGGAACGCAGCTGGGGGCGTCGTCGCGGCCTGGGGCTCTACAGGCTCCGGCCTGTTCTGGACCCACCAGCATATGAACGAGGGGGTCTTTGACGCACTCTTCCAGGACGGCATCGCGGAGATCGGCGCAGCGATGCTCGCCGGAAACCTCCGGCTCTATGCGGCGGCCCCCTCCATGGCCTTCGAGCTGGACGAGTTCGTCCTGCTCGGAGATCCGGCAGCGAGGCTGCCCTTGCTCCGGGCGAATCTCACCTTCTCCGACGCCTGGGCCGTTCCGAATCCCGTCTTCCAGATGAGCCCCGTCACGCTGACTTTGCGCTTCAAGAATCAGGGCCCGGCACCGGCGGAACAGGTACGGCTGACCCTCGCCATCCCCGAGGGTTGGTCCCTCCTTGGGTACCGGTTGCTCGGGCTCCAGGGGACGCTAATTTCCACAGAGCCGCCCATCTGGCAATTCGAGGACCTTATGCCCGAGCAGGGCGGAGAGCTCGACCTGACCCTGCGCACGGCCGAGCCGGGCTGGCAGCCAGTCACCGCGCTGCTCGAGACCGCTACCCCGGAAAGTACTCTTGTGGACAATCGCGTTGCGCTGGACATCCAAGTAGAGGAACCGGTCGCGTACATCACGTTGCAGTGCGAGCCCACAACCCTTCCGCCGGGAGGACAGGCGCGCGTGCGCGCCGCCCTGCAGGATGCGCTGGGCCAGCCGGCACCGGATGGCACCCCGGTCACATTGCAGGCGAGCGCCGGCTTCTTTCGTTCGGCCACAGTCCGGACGCGAGGTGGCGTTGCGGAGGCCGTGTACGTCGCGCCAAGCCGGCCGGGGATCGTGACGCTGGTCGCGAGCTCTTTCGGCACGCGGGCTGAGCTATTCCTCACCGTGAGAACCGCACGGACACCCGGTTCGACAGGAAGCCTGTCGCGCCCTTAGGGCTGCGGGAAGCAAGGAAGGGCACAAGCAGCGTTGCGTGACTCACGATGTCCGTTACGGTCCTGGTCGTGGAAGATGACGAGTACGTACGGTCCAGCCTGCAGGCCCTGCTGGCAAGCCACGGTTACCGTGTGCTCACGGCTCCCGACGGGGCTAGCGCGCTGCACATCCTGCAGGAAAACCTGGTGGACCTGGTGCTCACCGACCTGCGCATCGGGCCGGTGGATGGACTGGAGGTCCTGGCCTATGCACGGAAGCAAGCCCCGTTTGCGGCCGTACTCATGCTCACAGGCTACGGATCTCTGGACAGCGCCATCCGCGCGCTGCGAGAAGGAGCCGACGACTATCTGTTGAAACCGTGCGACCCGCAGACCCTCCTGGAGCGAGTACAGAACGCACTGACCAAGCGACGCATCGTACGGGAATGTTTATCGGTGCACCGTGCGGTGGATGCTGCGTTGGCGCTCGCCCGTACCCTGGAAGTGCGGCAACCGCAGACCTACCGACATTCCCAACGGGTTGCCCACTTTGCCCAGCAGCTGGCCCAGCAGGTCGGGATCCCTGTGGAGTCGCATCTTCACCTATGGCTGGCCGGCATGCTCCACGACATCGGCAAGCTCGGGGTCGAGAGGGCGATCCTGAGCAAAGTGGAACCGCTTTCCCAGGAAGAGCACGGCAGAATCCGGATTCACCCCGTGCTATCCGCCCATATCGTGCAGCCGATCGCAGCTCTCCGTCCCATCTTTCCGGTCATCCTGCATCACCACGAGCGGTACGACGGGCGGGGCTATCCGGACGGGCTCCAGGGGGAAGCGATCCCCGAAGGCGCACGCCTCCTGGCCGTGGTGGACAGCTTTGCGGCAATGACCGAAGCGCGCCCGTACCGGCCGGCGCGCGGGCTGCAGGAAGCGCTCGCCCTGCTCGAAGAGGGAGCCGGACAGCAGTGGGACCCGAACTTTGTGCGAGCCTGGGTAGAATGGGTACGCGAAGGCAAATGGGATCCGTACCCTCCCGAAACCCCTAGGACGTTCGAGCGCCTCTTGTGCTCCCCTGGGTTCGGAGCGCCGGCAACCGTACCGTGAAGGTCGTCCCTTTCCCCGCCTCGCTTTCGACATCGATCCGGCCGCCGTGCTCGTGGACGATGCCGTAGGTCACCCACAGCCCGAGCCCGCTCGAATGCTCCTTGGTTGTCACAAAGGGCTCGAAGATCTTATCCCGGATCTCCTCCGGAATGCCCGGTCCCGTGTCGTGCACGGCCACCCATACTTCCCCGCCCTCCTCCCAGCCGTGAACCTCCAACCGTCCCCCTTGGCCCTCCATCGCATCCGCCGCATTCAGAAAGAGGTTCAGAAACACCTGTTCCATCTGCTCCGGGGACACAAGGACCTCCGGGAGCGGCTCTTCCCAACCTACCTCCAGAGCGATGCCGTGCATCGCCAGCCGATTCTGTACCATGGCCAGCGCGTTCTCGATCGGCTCTCGGAGGCTACAGGGGCGCCGCGCCACCTCGTGCTTGCGGGAAAACGACAGGAGCTGCTGCGTGGTCTTCTGGATCCGCTGGAACCCAACCCCGATGAGCCGCACAATCTCCCGGTTCGCGTCGTCTCCGGCCAACCGCTCCTCCAGCACGGCCAGGAAGTTCTTGATCCCTTCGAGGGGGTTGTTGATCTCGTGCGCGATGCTCGCTGCCAGCCTTCCCGTCGCTGCCAGTTTCTCCGAACGCACCAGCCAGGCCTGGGCCTGTCGCAGCTCTTCGAGTCGCTGACGCAGCTCGCGCAGGAGCCGGTCGTTCTCGACGACAATCGCCGCCTGGCCGGCCAGGATCGCCAGAAGCTGCTCATCCCTTTCGGTGAACGCTGCCGGACGGGAGCTCTGCAGGCTCAAGGTCCCGATGCGACTTCCACCGAGCATCATCGGCGCGACCAGCAGGGAACGGTAGGGTGGGCAGGATGTGCTCGGCACGTAATGCGGATCGCGGGTCACATCGTCGCTCCGGATCGTGCGCCCCTCGAGCAAGGCCACCCCGGCGATTCCCACTCCGAGGCGGAGGTTGGCCCGCTGCGTGCGAGGCAACGTCCCCTGGGAAACACCCACCGGGACGAGCGATTCCCCGTCCGCCGCCAGAAGGTGGATCACGCCCGATTCCGCAGCGCGGATGCTCTCCACGGCGGTGCAGACGATCAGAGAAAGCAGTTCCTCGCCCGTCCCGATGCGCGCCAGCGCATGCGCCACCCGCAGCAAGGCCTCACGTTCCTGCAGCTGGCGCTTCAGCTCCTGGAACAATCCCACCAGCTCCACCGCGCGCGCGGCGCGCTCCAGGTACGGAAAGGCCACCGCGAGCGGCGCCTCTAGATCGCACGGAGCCGCAAAGGCGACCAAAACCAGCCCGGCAACGGTCTCCTTTTCCTGCGGCAGGCGCACCGCCGCCCAGAACCCGGGTCCGAGGATCTCCTCCCACCGCTTTCCTACACCCGGAATCTCACCTTCCAGGGCCACCCAGCGCCTTTCCCCGATAACCTCTTTCGGCGCCCATTTTCCCAGGACGCGGCCCAACCTCTCCACAACCTCCGCCTCCAGGCCGCGCTGAGCGAGGACGGCCGGTTCCTCTCCCGGCCCTGTCCCCCTCAGCAAGAGGCACGCCGTCGCGCCGAGCTCCGCCATCACCTTGTCCACCACGCAGTCGAGCATGGCCCGAAGGGCTTCGGCTTCTTCTGGAGCCACACGTTCCACCAGGCGCTCCTCGACCACGGTCTTGCCACCTTCTCGCCCTAACCGTGCCTTCCAGGCAATACCAGGCGCCCTATCTCCCGCTTGCTATCGGTCTGGGCGAATGAAGCGATAGCCAAGGCCCCGTTCGGTCTGGATGCAACGGGGCCTTTGCGGGTCCTCTTCGATCTTCTGGCGCAGCCGCCAGATATACAGCTTCAGGCTGGGGCGGTCGCCGACGTACGGGTGGCCCCAGACCTGCTCGAGAATCTGGTCGTGGGTTAACAGGAGGCCGGCATTGCGCACCAAGTAGGAAAGCAGGCGCATCTCCAGCGGCCGCAATGCCACCCGCTCGCCGGCGACGCGTACCTCGCCTGCCCGAAGGTCGACCACCAGTCGCCCTCCGTCGAACGAAAGGGGCCGCTGCTCCTCTTCCGTCGTGAGCCGCCCGCGCCGGAGGGCGGCTCGCACACGAGCTCTCAACTCCTCCACCGCAACGGGCTTCACGAGATAGTCATCGGCCCCCAGGTCCAGCCCGCGGACCCGGTCCTTCACCTGCCCCCGGGCGGTAAGCATCACGATGGGAACATCGGACATTTCGCGGATGCGGCGGCAGACCTCCCAACCGTCCATCCCCGGCATGATCACATCGAGCAGGACGAGGTCTGGCTTTTCCCTGTACAGCCGTCGTAAGGCCTCGTTTCCGTTGTGGGCCGTAAAGACCGTGTATCCGTCGGAACCCAGAAGCGCGGCCAGGCTTTCGCAGACATACGTGTCGTCATCGACGACCAGGATCCGGCCTTTGTTCGTCATCCCGGGCTCCTTTCCAGCACGAAAGACCTACACACCCAGAGGGCACCCACAGCCCGATTATAGAAAGCCTCGCGCCCCGCGTCAAGCGGAATGCGTGCGGTCCACCAGGGCGAAAGCTATCGGCCCAGCACGCTAAGGGGCGCTCACCGACGTCTGACCGGCATTTGCCACCGTGATCAGCCCACCCCAGGCGCACATCAGGGAGCAGGAAACCGTCAGCGCAGCGTTCCCGCCGATGCGAACGGTGGGCGAACCTGGTCCCCAGGGGCCCCTGGGGACCGGGAGGCACGGCTGTGGCGTGAGCACTCCCTGGGCAGCGGCCGTCGCTGCGGCCACCTGAGGGTTGCTCAGCGTCGTGCACATGCCGAAGGGGAAGACGTTCTTCATCGGCACGTTGTCGAGAACCGTCGCGGCAGGTTTCCCTCCCACGGTCACGCGGGCCTCCGGTGTCACCTGGAGCGTGCTCGGTGCGCTCCCGAAGCTGCACTGCAGGAGCGCTCCGCTACAGACAACCTGAGCCATTTCCTCCTCCCGCGCGATCAGCGGCGTCCTTCGGCCGCGCGACGCGCTGCCAACGCGGCACGCACCTCCGCATGCTGCCGCCGGCTGAGTGGATACGACAGGGCAAACAGGATCCCCGCGGACAGCAAGATCGCCGGGACACCGCCCATCAGGAACTGGATCGCCTGCTGCACGCGAAGCGACTGTTCCGGGGCATTCGGGACATAGCCGGCCAGATCCAGCGCGAGCAACACCAGGGGGATCGCAAGAGAGCTTGCGACTTTCTGCATGAGCGTCACGAGGCTGTAGAAGATCCCTTCGTGCCGCTGCCCCGTCATCCACTCGTCCCACTCCACGGCGTCCGGGATCATCGCCCAGGGCAAGACGTGCGCCGCTGCAACCCCGATGCCTGCCAGCACGGCCAGCGCGAGCACGACCGGGAATCCGAACTCCGGCCGGATGACCACCAGGACGACCTGCACCGCTGCCCAAAAGGCCACGCCGGCCGCGTAGGCGATCCGCTTGTCCCAGCGGCGAGCACTCCATTCCCAGAACGGCAACACGAGGAGGGCAGTGACAAAGATCGCCCCCATGATGACATCGCTCTCCGCCTCGAGATGCATCCGGTACTTCAGGAAGAACAGAAGCAGCGTCTGAACGATGTCCATCGTCACCCAGGTCAGGAGAAAGATCCCGACGCTGAAAAGGAACGGGCGATTGGACCAAGCCGCACGGAGCGACTCCCGCAGGCGGGGCTGGCTCTGGGCCTGGAACTCCGGCCGCTCCCGCGTCGTGAAAAAGACGAGCAGGAGCGGCAGCGCGCTCAGGAAGCCGAAAAGCGCGCCCATCCCGAGCACCCGGTTGGCGTTCTCCGGCTGCATCTTTCCCACGAAAGCAAGCGGCAACGTGAAGGCAACGAGCCCTCCCACGATCGAGAAGGCCATTCGATAGCTCGTCAGGGAAGTGCGCTCGTCATAGTCGAGCGTGAGCTCCGGCGTAAGGGCAAAGTAGGGCATATACACAAGGGTCGCGCAGGTATCGTAGAGGAGATAGGCCAGCGCATAGTAGACGGTTAGAGCGACCTCGCTCCGAAGCGGCGGTTTCCACCATAGCAGGGTGAAAGCGACGGCGAAGGGCAGGAAACCGAGCAACAGGAAAGGCCGCCTGCGGCCCCACCGGGAACGGGTGCGGTCGGAAAGATGGCCGATCAAGGGATCGTTGATATAGTCCCAGCTTCGCCCCACGAAAATCGCCACGGCGGCGAGCCTCGGGCGCAGGCCCACCACATCGGTCAGGAAGATGGCAAGAAGCACGGAGAGGATCGTGCTCGTGATGCTGAACCCGAGATCTCCGGCCCCATAGGCGATCTTGCGCAACCGGGGAATCTTCTCGGCGCCCTCGCTCATCCTGCCTCCTTGCTGCCGTCGGTTTCTTGAGTCTGCCGATCCAGCTGCTGCAGGATCTCCTCAAGCTCCTCGTAGCGTTCAAAGACGGCGTCGGCAAGCCCACAGCCGTCCAGACGCCTGCTGACCCCCAGAAAGAGGACAGCCCGCATCCCCAGCGCACGAGCTCCCTGCAGGTCCGTCTCCGGGAGGTCCCCCACGTGTGCGGCCTCGCTCGGCTCCACAGCGAGTCCCTCCAGAGCGCTTCGGAAAATCGCCGGCTCCGGCTTGGTGCAGCCGCATTCGTCCGAGAAAGCGAGCGCCCGAAACAGAGGGAGAAGACCGTCCCGTCGCAGGATCTCCCGCAGCACACGACCGGGTGTCAACCCGACGTCCGAGACCACGCCCAGGCGGTACCGACGGGCGAGGCGCGTGACCGTCTCGGGTGCGCCAGCCACAGGATGGGGCAAACCCCGGGACAGCAGCACCTCCTCCAGAGCACGCACAAGTTCGCCCTGGATCTCTTCGGGCAACTGGGCATCCACCAGGCCGAGCATCGTCTGCAGCCACACGGCCGCTCCCATCGGACGGTGTTCGTCCAGCCAGAGGCGGTCGAAGATTCTCCATGAATGCTCATAGGCAGATTCGAGGAGGGAACGGGAACGCGGCTGGCCGGCACGCGCCAGCGCCTCACTCAGGAGGTCCAGACGCTCTTCGCGCGCGAACGCGTTCCCGTACAGCGTCCCCCAGAAATCGAAGGTGACCGCGCGAAGCATCGCTGCCCCTCTCGATTCTTTCAACACTGGTGTTTGACAACGCGCCAAGGGCTGTGCTATAGTGCCGGGGCCGAGGAAAAGGAGGAGCTATGCGCGTCCTTATCACCGGCTCCAGCGGACAGATCGGCACGAACCTCGCCCTGCGTCTCCTGGAGGAAGGACACTTTGTCTTTGGCGTCGACAAGCGGCTGAACCCGTGGACGGATCGCTTCCGCTACATCCTCCAGGACCTCGCCGGGAACTTTCACAACTTCCGGGGCGGTATCGGCGGAGTCGAGTATCCGCAGGTCGATGTCGTCGTGCACCTCGCCGCCAATGCTAAGGTGCATCAACTGGTGAGCGAGCCGCACCGGGCGATGGAAAACGTACAGATCACCTATAACGTGCTCGAGTACTGCCGCCAGAACGAAATCCCAATCGTCTTCAGCAGCTCCCGGGAGGTGTACGGAGACATTCACCGTTACCTCACCGAGGAAAGCCAGGCAGACTTTTCCTACACCGAAAGCACCTACTCCGCCAGCAAGATCGCTGGAGAGGCCTTGATCTATTCCTACGCCCGTTGCTACGGTCTGCGGTACCTCGTCTTCCGCTTCAGCAACGTGTACGGACGCTACGACAACGACCTGGAACGGATGGAGCGGGTCATCCCTAAGTTCATCCGAAAGATCGCCCTCGGAGAGCCGATCACCATCTACGGTCGAGAAAAGGTCCTGGACTTTACGTACATCGATGACTGCATCCAAGGCGTCCTCAGCGGATTGGAGCGTCTCCTGGATGGCCGCGTGACGAACCAGACCATCAACCTCGCCTACGGGCAGGGCAACACCCTGTTCCGTGTCGTGGAGCTGATCTCGCAGACTCTGGGCCGTCCCGCCCTAGTCAACGTCGAACCGCCACGGGTGGGCGAAGTGACCCACTACGTCGCGGATATCTCCCGAGCGCGCGAACTGCTGGATTACCAACCGCGGGTGCCGCTTGAGGAAGGCATCCCCAGGGCCATCGCGTGGTGCATGGAGTGGTGGCGGGCACACGGCCACCTACCGCCAGGCGTCTAGTGCTCCAACATAGCAGCTACGCGCTCCCACAGGCGCGCGGCAACCTCCTCCTTTGTCAGCAAGGGCCACGGTTCCTCGTTTCCCGCGGCGTCCAGCAGGGTCACGCGGTTCGTGTCCACGCCGAACCCGCTGTCCGGCCGCGAGACATCGTTCGCCACAAGCAGGTCCAGCCGTTTGCGGCGCAGCTTCGCACGAGCGTTCTCCAGCAGCTTCTCCGTTTCCGCCGCAAATCCGACCACGATCCGCGGGCGGCCGTGGGTTTCCCTCCAGATGGCCACCTCTCCAAGGATGTCCCGCGTGCGCTCGAGCGCAAGCACAAGATCCCCTTCCTCCTTCTTGATCTTCTGTTCGGCAAAGGCTCGGGGCCGAAAATCGGCGACGGCCGCAGCCATCACCAGGACATCACACGTTGGGAGTGCCTCGAACACCGCCTGCCGCATCTCCTCGGCGGTCTCGACGTCCAGCCGGTGCGCGCCCACAGGGGTCACCAGGGCGGCCGGCCCGGCGATCAACCGAACGCGGGCGCCACGCTCCAGCGCAGCCTGCGCCACTGCGAAACCCATCTTCCCCGAAGAGCGATTCCCGATATACCGGACCGGGTCGATCGGCTCACGGGTCCCGCCAGCCGTCACCACCACCTGGAGGCCCGCCAAGGGGCCGTCGCGTCCCAGCACCCATCGAATCGTCCCCACGATCTCGGGGACTTCCGCCATCCGGCCCCGCCCCACCCTTCCCGAAGCGAGCCGGCCCTCCACGGGCCCTACGACCACCGCGCCCCGCTCCCTGAGACGCTCCAGGTTCTCCTGCGTCGCGGGGTGCGTGAACATGTCCGCATCCATCGCGGGTGCGACCAATAGGGGTGCACGGGTGGCCAGGGCCGTGGCACATAGGAGGTCGTCGGCCAGCCCGTGTGCGAGGCGAGCGATCGTGTTCGCCGTCGCGGGAGCGATGACGAGGAGATCCGCTCGCGCCGCCAGCGAAAGGTGGGCCATCTCGGTCTGCTCGAGAAGGCGGAACAGATCCACGTGCACCGGCCGGCCGGTCAGCGCCTGGAAGGTCAGCGGCGCGACAAAACGCGTGGCCGACTCGGTCATGATCACGTCGACCTGGGCACCGGCCTGCACGAGCTTGCTCGCCAGGTCCGCCGCCTTGTACGCAGCGATCCCCCCGGTCACCCCCAGGACGATCCGCGCTTCCTTGAGCAACATCCTCGTCCTCCATCCTCCTGCGCCGCCTATTCTACACGACTTTGTCCGGAGGGTCAACGGGAGCCTCGGCCGTCTCGACCGTCCCCGCGAAGAAGGCCGGGGACCAGCGCTGTGGTATAATAGCGCCCGTAGGAGGGGCGATGGAAAGGCTTAGGCGGCTCCGATATCTGCTGATCGATATGGACGGGGTGCTGTATCGAGGGGGTGTCCCGCTTCCTGGAGCCACAGACTTCCTCGAGTGGCTGAAAGAACGCGAGATCCGGTACCTCTTTGTCACAAACAACTCCACACGCACGCCGGAGCAGTACGCGGAACGGCTGAGCCGGATCGGCATCCCTGCAGAGCCAAGGGAGATCCTGACCTCCGCTCTGGCGACGCGCGCTTTCCTGCAGGAACGGGCCCCACGCGGTACACCAGTCTACCTGATCGGCCAGGAAGGGCTATCCTCTGCCCTCTTCGGGGACGGACATTTCCTCTTCGACGACCAGTCTCCGCGCTTCGTGGTCGTAGGACTGGACACGCATCTCACCTACGAGAAGCTGAAGCGCGCGACACTGCTCATCCGGGCAGGCGCGACGTTCATCGGGACAAACCCGGATCGCACCTTTCCAAGCCCCGAGGGAATCACCCCAGGTTGCGGCGCGATCCTTGCGGCTATCGAGGCGGCTACAGATGTCCGCCCCCTGATCATCGGCAAACCGGAACGCTGGCTGTTCGAGGCCGCGCTGCAGCGCCTCGGCGCGACCCCGGAGGAAAGCGGCATACTGGGTGACCGCCTGGACACCGATATCGCAGGGGGAAAGCGCGTGGGCTTGAAAACGCTCCTCGTGCTCACCGGTGTGCACGGACCCAAGGATCTTGAAGCGTCGATCGTGCAGCCCGACGCGGTATATCCGGACCTCCCGACGTTGATGCGCGCGTGGGAAGAGCCCACCGGCACGCTCGACGGGAAAGGCGCCCACGAGTGACGGAACCCGCCTTCACCCCCACCGCAGAACCGATTGAGGGAAGCCGCGGACCGGTCGCCCGCGCGGCCGGCCTACTGGGCGCCGGCAATATGATCAGCCGCCTCCTGGGCCTAGCTCGAGAGATGGCCATCGCCTACTTCTTCGGCGCCAGCGGAGCGGCAAGCATCTTTACCCTCGCCCAACTGGTGCCCAACTTTCTCTACGACCTATTGATCGGTGGTCAGCTCAGTGCAGCGCTCGTCCCGGTCCTGAGCGAATATGCCGTCGCGCGACGCAAGGACGAGTTCTGGCGTCTGGCCAGCATCGTGCTGACCTTCGCGGCCACACTGCTTGCGGGCGTGGTCCTGCTCGTCGATCTGTTCGCCCCCTGGGTCATCCGGCTGACCGGTGGCGGATTGCCGGATCCGCTCCAGCGTCAGGCAGCCGCGCTGCTGCGGCTGATGATGCCCGCTTTGCTCTTCCTGGGGCTATCCGGGGCGCTCACCGGGATCCTCTACGCCCTCAGGCGCTTCTTCTTCCCGGCTCTGGCCACTTCCGTCTTGAACGCTGGGGTCATCGTGACCATCTTCCTCACAGCGCGAAGGCTCGGCATCGCCGGAGCTGCCCTGGGCGTCGTTTTCGGTGCCCTGCTGCAGGTCTTGGTACAGATCCCCGGGCTGCGCGAGGCGCACTTGCGGCCTTGCCTGGACCTGAGCCACCCCGGGCTGCGCAAGATCCTGGCCCTGTACGGCCCGGTTGTGCTCGGAGTGGTCATCGGCATGGTAGGATCGGTCATCGACCGCCGGCTGGCCTCGGGAACCGGGGAACACAGCATTGCCTGGATGCGCTACGCCACAACGCTGATCCAGACCCCTTTGGGCTTGGTGGCGGCAGCGGTCTCCCTTGCCGTCCTGCCGGGGCTTTCCCGTGCGGACAGTGCAGGGGATCGCGAGCGCTACGAGGCGATGCTAGGCCTCGGCCTGCGCCTGATCCTCACGCTGGTCATTCCGGCCTCGGCCGGCCTGCTTGCCCTCGGCCGGCCGATCGTCGCCCTCATCTTCGAGCGGGGCGAGTTCACCGCTTACGACACGGAGATCGTCACGCGCGCACTCCACCTCTACCTGATCGGTTTGCCCTTTGCGGCCATCGACCAGGTGCTGATCTTTGCCTTCTACGCGCGCAAGAACACCCTGCTTCCGAACCTCGTGCAGGCCTACGCGATCGGGATCTACCTGCTGTTTGCGCTTCCTTTCGTGGGAAAATGGGGGTTCCTGGCGCTCGTCATCGCCAATTCAGCCCAATGGACTTGGCATGCTATTCTCATGGCGTTGCTGCTGTGGCGTCAGATCGGTTGGCCTAGAGAGCAACGCATCGGCCAAACGTTCTGGCGGGCAAGCGTCGCCTCCGGGGTGATGGCCGTCTTGGCGTGGGGCTCTGCTCGGTGCCTTACCTCCGTCCTGGGTGCCCAGGGGCTGCGGGCACAGCTGATCGTTGTCGGGGCCGGCGTCGCGATTGCCGTTCTGACCTACGCCGGCATGGCAACCCTGCTACGCCTGGAAGAGATCGTCGTGCTGTGGCAGACCCTCGTACGCAGGCGGCGCAGGGAGTAGACGGTCAAGGGATCACCGGTCGCGATGTCGTCGATCCGCTGGGACCCGGTCGAAGAGGTGCTCTTTTCCCTGCAGGAGGATCCGGAGATCGCGCCGGGCATCGTGGCCCACCGAGTACGAGAGGCACAGCCGGCGCGCTGTGCGGACCCTCCCAGCTGGCTGCATCCGCGTCTTCGCTCCGCGCTTCAGACGCTCGGCATCCACCAACTCTACGAGCACCAGGCGCGGGCGCTCGAGTTAGCTGCAAGAGGCGCGCATTTCGTGATCGCTACCGGTACCGCGTCGGGGAAAAGCCTCTGTTTTCACCTCCCGGTATTGCAATCGCTCTTGGACGACCCTACGGCCACCACTCTGTACCTGTTCCCGACCAAGGCGCTGGCGCACGACCAGGAAGCAATGCTGTGCGCCCTCCTGGATACCCTGTCGCTGCCGGAAACCTGGGTCGCGTCCTACGATGGGGACACTCCCGCCGCTGTGCGTGCCCGCATCCGGCGCGGCACGAGGCTTCTGCTGACCAACCCCGACATGCTGCACAGGGCCCTCCTGCCGAGACACCCGCAGTGGGCCGCCTTTTGGACCCACCTCCGGTACGTCATCCTGGACGAGCTTCACGTGTACCGGGGGATCTTCGGGAGCCATGTTGCCAATGTCCTGAGGCGCCTACAGCGGGTCTGCGCGTTCTACGGCAG
>JBMFPK010000005.1:0-22958 GCA_049969155.1 Chloroflexia bacterium
CCGCGCATCTCCGTCCACGGATCATCTCGCTGAGTGAGGCGCTGGGACGCGCCGTGAGTCCGGAGGCGCTGATCGAAGCGCTCTGCGAGGGCTTCCGGGAGGAGTGGGGGATTTCCCTCGAGCCGGGCGAGCTCACACCGTGGGAACGCGCGCGCCTGCCCACACTGTGCGCCCGGTACCGGAGTCTGGCCTGGAACCTGCGGCGTTGAGCGCCGGAAGCGGCTGGCTTGGAGGGACGGGGTTGACCAGGATTCGGAGACCGGTGCGTTGGAGCCCGGTACTGGTTACAGGGCTTCCTCTGCTGGCGGCCCTTGTCGCCGGCTGGCTCGGCTATCGCGTCCCCCGGCCGGCCCCTCCCCTTCCCCTGCCGACGCCGCTCGTGGTCGAGACGCGCAACCCCAAGCTCGGCGTCCACACGCGCCTTGCGGACGAAGTGGAGGTGTGGAAGATCGCCCGTACGCTGGAAATGGTGCGGGAGATGGGGGCGCCGTGGATCGTGGAGACCTTCCCCTGGGCCTATATCGTGCCCCAACCGGGCCAGTACGACTGGGAGCATGCGGACCAGGTGGTCGAGCTGGCCTACGAGCAAGGGCTGCACGTGATCGCCCGGCTCGACCTCGTGCCGGCCTGGGCCCGCCCCCCCGGCAGCTCCAGCCGCTACCTGGACCAGGACCACTATGCCGATTACGCCCGCTTTGCCGCGGCGTTCGCAGAACGCTACCGGGGGAAGGTCGACCACATCATCGTCTGGAATGAGCCGAATCTGGCCTTCGAGTGGGGCGGTCGGCCGCCCGATCCCCAGGGATACGTGGTGTTGCTTCGGACGGCCTATTTGGCGATCCACGCCGCCAACCCCGAGGCGATCGTACTGGCTGCCGGTCTGGCTCCCACGACGGAGCTTCCGGCGGGCGGCCGGGCATGGGACGACCTCCTCTACCTCCAGGCGATGTACGATGCGGGGGCCCAGCCCTACTTCGATGCGCTGGCAGCCCATGCATACGGCCGCCAGTGGCCGTTCTCCGATTGGCTCGACCCGCGCCGGCGCGATCCGCGCCTTCCGGACCCGGGAAGGCCGGACCCGGCCCGGGTGAATTTCCGCCGGGTGGAACTGCTGCGGCGGGTGATGGAGCGCAACGGGGACGGCGCGAAAAAGGTCTACATCACCGAAGCGGGCTGGAACGACCATCCGCGTTGGGCCTTCGCCGTGCGGCCGGCGGAACGGATCGCCTACACGCTGGAGGCGTGCCGCTGGGCGGAGTCCCAGGACTGGCTGGCCGTGCTGGCTTTCTGGCAGTTCCGGATGCCGTGGGGCGGTGCGAGTGCGAGCGTCTACTACAACTTTGTGGGGTACGATTTTACCCCGCGGCCGATCTACCTGGAGGTACAGCGTTATGCCCGTGGATGGTGAAAGGGCTCCACAGGGCGAAGCGGCTCAGGGGGCGCGGATCGGGCGGTATACCGTGGTGCCCCGTGTGCTCTGTTTCCTGCGCGATGGCGACGATTTGCTCCTGCTGAGAGGAGCGCCCGGGAAACCGCTGTGGGCCGGCCTGTACAACGGCGTGGGTGGTCACATGGAGCCGCACGAGGACCCTTACCAGGCTGCCCTGCGGGAGATCCGGGAGGAGACGGGGCTGGAAGTGTCGGAACTCCACCTGGGCGGCATCCTGCACGTCTCCCTGAGCCAGGCGCCCGGCGTGCTGGTCTTCTGCTTTGTGGGCCGTGCCCCATGCCGGGACGTTCGTCCCTCCCGGGAGGGCACGCTGGAGTGGATCCCCGTGGCGCGTCTCCCCGAATTGCCGCTTGTGGAGGACCTGCCGCAGCTCCTGCCTCGCCTGCTGCAGCCCCGCCCCGGCCATACCCCGTTCTTTGCGCGTTCCTTCTACCTCCCTAATGGCTGCCTGAGGATCGAGTTCTCCGAGCGATAAGGGGCTCAACGGGCATCCGGATAGGAGGGAGGGATGAAGGCGAGCAGGTTGGCCGGGCCGTCCCGCAGCGGCGGGCCCAGGAGCTCCGCGACCCGGGGCCACGGATCGAGCACGGCCGGTCTGAGGGGAGAGGGATGGGCCGGGGGAGCCAGTTGGCTGAGCGGCCGGAATGCCTGAAGCGCGGGGACCAGCGGGCGCGCCGGGAGCAGGCCGGCCCTCCAGTCCACGATCGTACGGTGGTAAAGCTCCTCGTACAGCTCGATAGTATGCCGATCCGCGTGGGGTTCGGCGATCGAGAGGCTTGCCCGACCCATGCGCGCCGCAAGTTCCGGGTCGTTCAGGATGCGCAGCGCAGCCCGCGCGAGCGCCTCCGGGTTTCCCGGAGGCACCAGGAAACCGTTGATCCCATCGTGCACCAGCTCGGGGAGGGCCAGGGCATCGACCGCGACGACCGGCAGGCCGGTTGCCAGCGCCTGGAGGGTGGGGATACTCAGCACCTCGCAGGTGGAAGCAATGGCGAAAAGGTCCGCTGCCCGGTAGAGGGCCGGCATATCCTCCTCCGGGACAAAGCCGAGGAAATGTACCCAACGGGTCAGTCCCAGCGAAGCGGTCAGTTCTTCCAGCCGAGGCCGGTCGTCCCCGCGGCCCACGAGGAGGAGATGGGCCTCCCGCTCGGCGCAGATGACCGCCATCGCCCGGATGAGGATGTCGATCTCCTTGTCGCGGGCCAGCCGGCTGGCGAAGAGGGGGGGGGTGGGGAGGCAACCGGTACCGCTGCTCGACCGTCTCCGGTGTGCCGTCCGGCGGGTGGTAGCGTTCCGTGTCCAGGCCGCAGGAGATGATCGCCGTGGGCACTTCCAGCCCCCGCTCCAAGAAAAGGCGGCGGTGGGCCAGGCTGTCAAAGACCACGCGGTCGAACTGGTTGAACAACCAAATGGAGTAGGTCCAGGCGATCGATTCCACGAGTGCGGGCATCGCGCCGCCGAGGTAGTGCGTGACAAAGCGGGGGACGTAATGGCAGGTGGCGATGACCGGCAGGCCGGCTGTCCGGCCCAGCCGGAGGAGCTGGAGCGCCATCCCGGCGGATTCGTGCGTATGCAAGACGTCGGGCTGGAAATCCCGGGCGATCTTTTCCAGTTCCCCGAAGCCGAGATGAGGGACGGGACCTTCCTTCCAGAAGGGGTTGGCCGTGGAGCGGACGCGGATCAGCCGCACCCCCTGGTCGTCGCCCTCGTAGGGTTGGCCGCGATCGCTTGCCGTGACCACCGTGACCGCATGCCCGTTGCGCACCATGGCCCGGGCCAGCTTCTGGGCAAAGACGGTGACCCCGCTGATCGTCGGTGGATAGCCATGGCTCGCCACGAGGATGCGCATGGTCCAACCTCGAGATCGTGGGGCCTATGAGCCCGCGTTTTCCAACCGTTCGAGCTCGGCGATGGCACGGTCCAGGCGTGCCAGCACCCGCTCGCGTCCCAGCACGGCGAGCGTCTCGAACAGGCCCGGAGAGACCGTACGCCCGGTGACCGCGACGCGGATCGGCATAAAGAGCTGGCCGGCCTTCCATCCGAGCTCTTCGGCGAGGGCGCGCAGCGCCTGTTCCAGGGGCGCCTCCTCGAAGGCCTCTAGGGCCGCGATGCGCCGACGCGCTTCCAGGAGGCCCCGCCGCGTTTCGGCTGCGCCAAGGCCCTTGCCCAGGAGGAGCTCCGGCTCCGGATAGGAGACGTCTCGGGAGAAAAAATAGCCGCCCAGGTCTACGATATCCTTCAGCGTGTGGAGCCGCTCCCGCAGGAGCGGGATGACGCGCAGCAGTTGCTCCCACGCCTCCGGAGGACAGGGGTCCGGAACCAGCCCGGCCCGCTGAAGGAAGGGAAGGCAGCGCCGGGCAAGTTCCTCGGGGGAAAGCGCGCGGATGTAGACGCCGTTCAGCCAGAGCAGCTTTTCGTAGGAAAAGGCAGCCGGGGAGCTGCTCACCCCTTCCAGCGAAAAGCGGGCGATCAACTCCTCCCGGCTAAAGACCTCCGTATGGTCGTCGTAGGCCCAGCCGAGGCGAGCGAGGAAGTTAACCATCGCCTCGGGAAGGTACCCTGCCTCGCGGAACTCCCGCACCATGACGGGGTACTCCGTGCCGTCGGCGGCGACGATCTTGCGCTTGCTCATCTTACCCTTACCCGTCGGGGAGAGGATGATCGGGAGGTGCGCGAACACCGGCAGCTCCCAACCGAAGACTCGGTACAGGGTCACGTGGATGGGTGTGCTCGGCATCCATTCGTCGCCCCGCAGCACGTGGGTCACCCGCATCAGGTGATCGTCGACGACATTGGCCAGGTGGTAGGTGGGGTAGCCGTCGGACTTTAGGAGGACCACATCCTCGAGCAGGGCGTTTTCAAAGGCGACATCGCCGCGGATGCGGTCGTGAACGATCGTCTCACCTTCCCGGGGCATTTTCAGCCGGACGACAAAGGGCCGGCCGGAGCGCTCGAGCGCCTCCACCTCGTCCGGAGGGAGGTCCCGGCAGTGCCGGTCGTACCCGATCGCTTCCCGTCGTGCGACCTGCTCCCGACGCAGGGCAGCCAAGCGCTCCGGCGTGCAGAAGCACTTGTACGCATGGCCCCGTTCGAGGAGGAGAGAGGCATAGTAGCGGTGGATCTCTACGCGTTGCGACTGGATATAGGGGCCGTAGGGTCCGTCGACCTCCGGTCCCTCGTCCCAGTCCAGTTGCAACCAGCGCAGCGATTCCAGGATATCGGCCTGAGCGGCAGGGCTGTACCGCGTGCGATCCGTATCCTCGATCCGCACGATGAACACACCGCCGTGGTGCCGGGCAAAGAGCCAGTTGTAGAGCGCCGTACGGGCTCCTCCGGCGTGGAAGGGGCCGGTGGGGCTGGGAGCGATACGGACGCGCACTGGGGATTCCGATGAAGCCAAGCGACACCTCCAGCAACCGATTGGATCTTGATGGGAGAGGGAAAGGGGCCCGACCGCAGCCGCCTGCCCACGTCGGGAGGTGCTAAGCGTTCTCTTCTTCCGGCCCGAGGATCCAGTCTGTGATGCGGGCGGCCAGCCAGGCGGCCAGCGCCCCCAGAAGCAGGCCCAGAATCCCCCGGACAAGCTTGCGAAGCGGATCCCCCTGCCCGTAGCGACGTTTCCGCGCCATGGAACCTCCTTGCGGTTGCCCGGATTCTATCCCCACTATACACGCAAGGGAGCACCCTGTCAACCGCGCATTCACTCCTCTGAAATGCTGCCGAAAGGGGTAGTTCTCCAAAAGATAACGCTACCGGGAGGGGATCTACGCCTTGCTCGAGGATCTCGCGCAGGAGCTCAGGGGGCACCGCTTTCGGGGCTTGTCCGCCCCGGTCCCCTATGCCCTACCGCTGCGGGCGGTGGTTGTTCCCGGCCTCGCGCCAGACGTTCAGCACGTTGGGGATCTGGCTCAGTCGCAGGAGGAGAGCGCTCAGCTGGTCCAGGCTGGCCACTTCCAGGACCATTCGGAAGAGCACGGTTCCGTCGTTCCGCCGGCCGACATGTACGGAGGCCAGATTGACCCCCTCGTCGGCTACCGTGGAGGAGATATCGCGCAGCAGTCCTACCCGGTCGAGGCCTTCGATGCACACCTGCACCGGATAGAGCTGCTTGCCGGCTGGCATTCCCCATTCCACCTGGATGAGGCGCTCCGGCTCAGCGACTCGGATGTTGTGGCAATCTGCCCGGTGGATGGTGATCCCGCGACCTCGGGTGACATAGCCGATGATCGCGTTGCCAGGTACGGGCTGGCAGCAACGGGCGATGCGGGTCAGCAAGCCCGACTCGCCTGCAACCTGGATGCCCCCGGGACGGACCGCGCGCGGTGGAGCGGGCGGTGCGGTCGTCACGGCCGGCTCTTCCACCTCGTCGCGGGGCACGGGGAGGCGCGAGAGCATCTGCCCCAGCGTCAGATCTCCGTATCCGAGGGCAGCCAGAAGGTCATCGGGGCTTGCGTACCCGAGACGCTGGGTGAGATCCTTCAGGTCGAGCTCCATGCCCAGCCGGCGGAATTCGCGCTCGAGCATTTCGCGCCCGCGGGCGATGTTCTCGGAGCGTTCGCGTCGCTTGAACCAGCGTCGGATGTGGGACCGAGCGGACGGGGACACCACGAAGGAGAGCCAGTCCCGGCTGGGCCCCTTTTCCCCTTTGGCGGTGAGGATCTCTACCACGTCGCCGGTGCGCAGCCGGTAGCTCAGAGGCACCCAGCGTCCGTTCACCCGGGCCCCGACGCAGCGGTGGCCCACCTCGCTGTGGATGCTGTAGGCAAAGTCGACCGGGGTCGCGCCCGCCGGCAGGTCCTTGATGTCCCCCTTTGGGGTAAAGACATAGACCCGATCGTGAAAGACCTCCGTTTTGACCGTTTCCACGTAGGCCCGGTCGTCGCTGACCTCCTGGCGCCATGCCATCGTTTCGCGGAGCCAGGCGAGTTTCTCCTCGAAGGAGCGGTCCACGCGGCCGCCCTCTTTGTATCGCCAGTGGGCGGCGATCCCGTACTCGGCTTCGCGGTGCATTTCCCAGGTACGGATCTGCACCTCGAGCGGCTGGGTGCCCCGGTAGAGGACGGTTGTATGGAGGGAGCGGTAGATCCCCTCCTTGGGGGTGGCGATATAGTCGTCGAACTGGCCCGGCATCGGCCGCCACAGGTTGTGCACCACCCCCAGCGCGGTGTAGCAATCGCGCACATCGTTGCAGATGATGCGCACGGCAAGGATGTCGTAGATGCGCTCCAGCCCCTGTCTGCGCCGCTGCATCTTCTGATAGGTGGAATAGATCCCCTTTGCACGACGCTGGATCTGGGCTTCCACGCCGGCCTCGCGGAGTGCCTTCTCCAGCGTCTGGACGATTTCGGCCAGATCCCGTTCGCGCGCCGGCCGGCGGCTGTCCATCCAGCTGGCGACCTCCTCGTACGCCTGGGGGTCGAGATAGCGAAAGGCCAGGTCTTCCAGCTCGCTCTTGATCGCCCATATGCCCAGCCGATGTCCGAGGGGAGCATAGATCTCCATCGTCTCCTCGGCGATGCGGCGCTGTTTTTCGGGGGGCAGGGCGGAAAGGGTGCGCATGTTGTGCAGCCGGTCGGCCAGTTTGAGCAGGATCACCCGCACATCCTCGCTCATCGCGAGGAACATCTTGCGCAAGTTGTAGGCCTGCTCATCGCGCAGCGGCTGTTCCTCGATGCGGGCGATCTTGGTGACCCCGTCCACCAGCGAGGCAACCGTAGGCCCGAGCTCCTGGCGGATCGCCTCGATGGACAGCCCGGCATCTTCGGCGACATCGTGGAGGAGGGCCGCGGCGATCGTGTCGGCATCCATCTCCAGATCCAGGAGGATGCGGGCTACTGCCAGCGGATGCTCGAAGTACGATTCCCCGGAGGAACGCCTTTGCCCTTCGTGGGCGATGCGCGCGAGCGCGTAAGCGCGGCGAACCCGGGCCAGCGCTTCCTGGCTCGAGTACGGCACAAGGCGACCGATGATCTCCTCGCACGCCGTCTCGCCGGCCAGGGTGGGTTCTTCGAGGCGTGCGCGGTTGATCAGGTCCTGGACGTAGGCTGCATCGACCTTCGAAGCGGGCAGGTCATCCGGGCACATCTACAGTTCCTCCGCCTCCACGGGCGCAAGTTTACGATACCATGACAGAACAGGCCTGTCAAACGGCTGGGCTCAAAGGGTGGAGTCCCACGAGGGCCTTACGGCTGGACGTAGACCGTCGGTCAGACGGCTGTGAGCTGGCTGGCCAGTTCCTCGAGGGAGACGGTGCGTGTGGCCTGGATCCGTCTGCGGACCGGCCACCAGCGGGGAAGGAGCACGAGCCCTGCCAGCATGCCCCGCAGGCGTGCCCGGGCTGCCGCCCCACGAAAACGCGCCCATGCCTCTCGGGCGATCTGCAGTTGCGCCCGCACGATCTTTCCGAAATGGCGGCGCAGGAGCGGGCCGGGCAGGTCTTTCATGAGGACGAGCAGGGTGTTCCGACCGACGTAATACGAGGCCAGGGGTCCACCGCCTGTCGCGCCGAGCCTGTGGTAGACGATCGCCCCGGGGACAAACCGGCAACGGTGGCCGCGCAGCTGTGCCCGCCATGCCAGGTCTACATCCTCCAGGTACATGAAAAGCTGCTCGTCGAAAGGCCCGGGGCCACAGGTCAATTCGGTGAGCATTTCGCGACGGTAGAGCGCGGCCGCCCCGCAGGCTCCGAAAACCTCGGGCCGCTCGTCGTACTGGCCCCGATCCTCCTCCCATACCCCCCGGTTGCGCGGGATGCCGTCGGTGCCGTACAGGTCTCCGGCGGAGTGCAGGATGTTCCGGCGATCGAAAAGACGGATCTTGCTCGCAAAGGCGCCGATCTCCGGATAGGCGTTCGCTGCCTCGACCAGTGCAGCCAGCCAATCCGGGTCGGCCTCTGTATCGTTGTTCAGCAGAGCGATGAGCGAACCCCGGGCGAATGCGATGCCGCGGTTGACGGCCGCAGCAAGCCCGCAATTGCGCGGGAGGGCAACCACCTGAACCTCGGGGTAGTGCGCCCGCACCCAAGAAGGCGAGCCGTCCCGGGAGCCGTCGTCCACCAGGATGACTTCGAACTCACGGAAACGCTGGCGCCGCAGGGCTTCCAAACAGATCGGCAGGTGAGCAAGCCCGTTGTAGTTCGGGATGACGACCGAGACGGTGAACGGCACGGTGCTACTCCGCAACGGGGAGCGAGAAGTAGAAGGTGCTCCCCCGTCCGGGCGTGCTTTCCACCCAGATTTGCCCGCCATGGAGGTGGACGAGCTGGCGCACGAGCGTCAGACCGAGACCCGCTCCGGGAACCTCCAGCACCCGGGGATGGTTCAGTCGAACCAGTGGCTCGAAGATCCGTTCCAGGTCTTCGGGCGGAATGCCGATCCCGGTGTCCTCTACGGCGACTTCCACGTAAGTGGTCCCTACGGCCGGAAAGCGTCCGGGGTCGGCCTCGAACGGGGGAACTTTGCGGGCCCGCAGCCAGACCTGTCCTCCGACCGGCGTGTAGTCGATGGCGTTGGTCAGCAAGTTCATCAGGATCTGGTGCAGGCGCAGGGGATCCGCGCGCACGAGCGGCAGGTCGTTGGGAAAGTCCACGGTCACGCGGAGGTCCCGTTGTTGGGCGCGCGGGAGCACCAGGGCGACGGCCTCTTCGGCCGCGTTTCGCAGGCTCGCCGGGACGAGCTCCACCTGCGCCCGACCGCTCTCCAGGCGACACAGGTCCAACAGTTCCAGGACCAGGGTGGTCATCTGGTCGGCGCTACGCCGGATGACCTCGAGGTAACTCCGCTGGGTCGGGTTGAGCGGTCCGGCCGCTTCCAGGAGCAGCAGGTCGCCGTATCCCTGGATAGCTCCCAGCGGCGCGCGCAGCTCGTGGGCCACAGCGGTCACGAACTGCGTGCGTGCCTCGATCGCTTCGACCTCGCGGGTGATGTCGTGGAGCACGGCCACGGCGCCGGCAGGCTTTCCCGCAAGACCCGTAACCGGGGCAAAGAGGGCCACCCAGGTACGCGTCCCGTCGGAAAAGCGCAACGGGCCACCGGCCTCTCCGGGCGTGCTGAGGAAAGCCGCCGTGTCCCGCAGCACTGCAGAACATGCGGATTGTTCTGCGCACGACTCGAGGATCTCCGCAAGAGGCCGGCCGATATGCGACTCATCGAGGCACGGGAGCGCCTTTCTCGCCGCCGGGTTAAACAACAGGAGGCGGCCCTCGGCGTCTGCCACGATGACCCCGTCGGCGATGCCGCGCAGGATCGCCTCACGAAGCCGAAATGCCTCGGCGACCTCCGCGGTGCGCTGTCGTACCCGCTCCTCCAGTTCGTTCGAGAAGGCGCGCAGCTCCCCGTAGAGCCGGGCGTTTTCGATCGCGATCCCGCACTTTTCGGCCACCGCCTGCAGGAGCCACAGGTCGTCGGGTTCGAAGTGGCCCGCTGGGGCTTCGAGGGCCAGAAGTCCGTAGGCTTCCGCTCCACGCCGGAGCGGGGCGACGATCACCGACCGGGCAGGTGCCGGACCGCCGTCGGCGGAGCGATAGAAGCGGGCATCGGTCGAAAGGTCGTTGCTTAGAAAGGGGCGGTTCTGATCGAGCAACCATCGGGGAAACGAGGACGGAGCGGAAGGCGTTCCGGCGATCTCCCCGGATGCGTCGGCCTGAGCGGCCAGGACGAGGCGGCCGCTCGATTCCTCGCGGAGGTAGATTTCCCCCCTTTCGGCGCCGAGCAGCTCCAGGGAGCGCGTGAGGATCACGGGCAACAACGCACGGAGGGAGAGCGACTCGTCGAGCACTGCGCCGAGCAGCTCGAGCGTCTCCTGAAGCCGTCGCTGCCGGCCGCGGGTTTCCGAGAGGGAAGCCATCGCCTGTGTCTCGGCGGCGAGAAGCACGATGGCGATGGCCTGGCCCATAGACACGGCCGTCATCCCGTGGGCCGCTGTGGTCTGTGCCAGGATCGGTACCAGCAGGGAGGCGCACAGCCAGCCTACACCGGTGCCGATCGGCCTGCCCAGACGGTATGCGGCCAGCCCGGCTGGCAGGAGGTAGGCAAAGCAGAGGAGCGGCATCCAGGGGCTTTCTGGAGATCCACGGAGCAGGTAGAGGCCTGATGTGATCCCCACGATGAGCAACACGGCTGCGACGGCCCAGCCATGCTGCCTCCGGAAGATCGAGGGCGCCTTCACACGTCCTTCGACCATTTTGCCCTCCGTCAGTAGACAACGAAGGCAAAGAGATCGAAGATCAGGTTGGCTATGAAAGAAGGCCAGACGCTCCGGAAGCGCCGGTAGAGAAACGCGTAGATCATCCCCGCAACGAAGGTATAGAACAGGAGCCCGAGGGTGATGAGCGGTGCCGTGCGCCACTCGGACTTGGGCAAGTACAGGAGCAGGTTGAGTCCGGAGGTTACGAAAGCGGCCTTCCAGAAGCTCCAGGCGCGCTGGTCGTAGAGGAAGGCGAGCAGTCTGCCGCGGAAGAAGAGCTCCTCCGCCCAGGTCTGAAGGCCGGCCTCGTATCCCAGGATCCAGAGGAAGTACCGCGGGTCTCGCCGGTACAGCAACGGTGCCCGGCTGAAGGAGGCCGTGAAAAAGAGGTGCGCAGAGAGGACAGCCCCTGCCAAGATGCCCCAGAGGAGCTGACGGTGCAGCCCCTGAGCGTTCAGGCCGGCTGCCCGCATCGCGTCCGGATATCGCCTGTACAGCCAGAAGAGCCAGGGGAGCGTGAGGAAGAACCCAAGTCCCCAAAGGAGGCGGGGGTCCGCGGTGCGCGGGCTGTAGCTCAGGTGGGTGGTGGCCGGCAGGCCGGATTTGAGGGGGAAATTCCCTACGGCACAAGCTGTCAGGGCGACCCCCAGAGTGGCCAGGCACAGGGCTGTCCGGTTCCGCTCTTTCCAGAAGGCTAGCCACACCACAGCCGCCCAGTAGGCGCAGAGCGATACCGCCTGGATGCCAAAGTCGTGCCAGGCCAGGTCAGGCAAATAGCGGCGTCCGACCTCTACCGCAGCCATCGCCAGCGTGGTTCCCCCGATGACCAGGAGCATGGCCCACAGGTGGCGCCGCTGCTCCCGTTCCTGCTGTGCGGCTCGGACCTCCCAATCGGGGTGGACAGCGAGCTCGCTCAATCCCACGGCCGGTCTCCTTTTCGGGGGCAAAGCCTCAGCCAGCGGCCGCGACGGCCTTTTTCAGCTGTTCGAGCGCTGCGGCGGGGCCTTCGGGTGCCTCGAAAATCGCCGCTCCGGCCACCAGGACGTTCGCCCCTGCCCGCACCACCTGCGGACCGGTTGCGACGTCGATGCCGCCGTCCACCGAAATGTCGATGTGTGCCAGCCCCCGCTCGTCCAGCAACCGTCTGAGCCGCGCGATCTTGTCCAGGCTGCGCGGGATGAACGCCTGTCCGCCGAAACCTGGATCGACCGACATGATCAACACCTCGTCGAGGTCCGGCAGGATCTCCTGCAATGTTTCCAGAGGGGTGGCGGGGTTCAGCGCGACCCCGGCCCGACAGCCCAGATCGTGGATCTCCGCGATGACGCGATGCAGGTGCGTGCAAGCTTCGACGTGGACGAGGATGGCGTCTGCGCCCGCCTTCGCAAACGGCTCTAGGAAGTGCTCCGGTTGCTCGATCATCAGGTGCGCAAAGAGGGGGAGCCGGGTAACAGGGCGCAAGCAGCGCACCACCAGAGGGCCGACGGTCAGGTTGGGCACAAAGTGTCCATCCATGACGTCCACGTGGATGCGGTCCGCCCCGGCCTCCTCCACGGCGCGGACCTCCTGCCCGAGCCGCGCAAAGTCTGCCGAGAGGATCGAAGGCGCGTAAAGGACCATCCCTGCTCCTTTCTAACGGCCCAGGAACCGCAGGGCTAGCCAGGGCGTTAGGTACACCTCCACGACCGCGGCGAGCCCCAGCAGGGGGATCACGAGCAGCAACAGCAGTTTGGCGAAATCGGCCAGCCCGAGGAGGAGCGTTTCGCCGAGCGAGAAGCCGCGCGGAGGGGCCAGCACCGATGCCCCGATGCGCAGGCCGGCCGCCGTAGCCAGGAGGACCGCCGGCACCTCGAGGATCCCGTGAGGCCACACGAACACGGAGAGGCGCCACACATCCAGCCCTGCCCGGGCAGCTTCCCCTGCAAGGAAGCCCAGCAGGCCCATGGTGCCCAGGAGCGGAGCCGCAGCGATCACCCCAAAACTGAGGACGCCTCCGAAGGCCGCTCCGAGGAGGCGGCTCAGGTTGTGCAAAAAGATCCGCCAGGGCGTCCCTCCGAGGAACTCGCGCAACGAATCGGCACCGAGTGCCCTCCACTCCTCCGCGGTCCTGGGCCAGGCGTCTGCTGCTCCGGGGGAGACGGGTAGGGCGCGGGCGAAGCCCCAACCCACGGCGAAGGCCGCGACCAGCAGCAGGGCCGAGAGGGCAAGCGCCCAGGCGTTTCGCCGCAGCAACTGGGGCAGGTCACGCCGGTAGAGCCGAGCCAGGGAAAGCGGTGCAGAAGGCCTGCCGGTCGCAGCCGCGAGAGGCTCCGCCCGGAAGAACCTGCGGAAGGTCCGCAGCGCCTGTATGGGACGGATGCGGTCCTGCGTTCGGGAGAGGAGTTCCTCCCGGTTGAACAGCTGCACGCCCATCCGCACGAGGCCCACATCGACGAGCGCCTGGCCGGCGGCGATGTACCAGAGGATGTGGCGCTGTTCCCAAAGCACGACCAGTGCCTGGAAGGAGATCAGGAGCATGGCCGGGATGACGATGAAACTCGCTAGGAGGTTGGCGGCGCGGACACTCGTGGTATTGCTCGACACGACGACCGCTCCGGCGACCATCCCGAGCGCCAGCGTCAGGATCAGGAGGACGATCTGGCCTAGGAGGTCCAACGGCACGGCGTGGCCCGTGGCCTGGCGCAGTCCGAACGCATAGAGGAGGATCGCCAGGAAACTCCCGGCGATGGGCAGGGCAAGCGAAGAAAGGAGTTTTCCCAGGTAAAGTGCGCGATCCGTGATCGGTGTCGAGAGGAGCGCCTCCAGCGTGTTCCGTTCCTTTTCCCCGACGAACGACTCGAGCGCGATGACCAGGGAAAAGGAGATTGGGAAGAAGCCCACCACCATCGTGGCGTAGGGGATCAGGCGAGCTACGACAAGCTCCGGATCGTACCGCTGGGCGTACTGGATGCCGAACTCGGTTGCCGAGATGACCAACCAGGGGAAGATAAAGGTAAGGATGGCGGCGGGCACCGTGATGCGCCAGTCGGTCAGATTCTCCTTCAGTTCACGTCGCGCCACCAGGGCGATGTGCCGGAGGTGGGTCACGGTACTGCCTCCCGCGGCCGCGCGCCCGTTCCGTCTTTCTGCCGGAGAAGCGCCTCCGTCTCGCTCCCTGCCTCTTCCCCTGCGCCGATCAGGTGCAGATAGACCTCTTCCATGCTTCGAGGGACCTCCTGAAGGGCGACCATTTCCGCCCCGAGGCTCCCGAGCAGGCGGACTATCAGCGGGTTCAGCCGCTCGGGTTCCGGAGCCCGGTAGCGAAACCAGTTGGGGCCGTGCTCCAGGATCTCGGTAAGTTGCCCCGCAGCTTCCACAGCACCGTCCAGGGGGTGCGTCAACCGTACCTCCATGATCGGGGGCCCGAGGAGCTTCCGGCGCAGCTCGGCCGGGCTATCGAAGGCGATCGTTTTTCCCAGGCGCAGGATGGCGATCCGGTCGGCGAGTTCCTCGGCTTCGACGAGGTTGTGGGTACAGAGGAGGATCGTGCGGCCGGCCTCCTTCAGTTCCCGGATCAGGGTTCGCACTTGGCGCGCGCCCATCGGGTCCATAGCCGAGGTCGGCTCGTCCAGCAGCAGCACGGGTGGGTCGTGCAACAGCGCACGCGCGAGGGCGACCTTCTGTCGCATGCCCTTGGAAAAGTCGCCGATCGGGAGAGAGCGTGCTTCCCAGAGGTGGAATCGCCGCAGGAGATCTTCGACCCGCGAGCGCTCCGCGGCGGGAGGAACCCCTTGTAGCCCGGCGAAGAAGCGGAGATAATCCCAGGGGGTCATTCGGTTGTACAGCCCGGGAAATTCCGTCAGGAGGCCCACACGTTGCCGTACGGCGATCGGCTGGGTCTCTACATCGTAGCCGGCGACCCTGGCAAAGCCGCCCGTGGGCCTGAGGATGGCGGCCAGGATGCGGACGGTCGTCGTCTTGCCTGCCCCGTTGGGCCCGAGCAAGGCGACGATTTCTCCCGGATGCGCTTCCAGCGTCACGTCGCGCACCGCGACCAGGTCGCCGAATCGCTTCTCCAGATGATGGGCTTCGATCATCTCCGTACCATACGGCAGGGATCTTCTGCCGAGCCATCCCAGGGCATCGTTCCCGCAAGCCTCACGGGCGCAGCAGTTCGTCCAGGGCACGCTGGATGCTGCTGCGGGTGACCTGTCCCAGCACGGCGCCCGAATCGTTGACGAGGGGCATCGCTTTGAAAGGGCGTCTGTGGGCGTTGGCGCCGCGGAGCCGCTCGATGACCTGGCCGATCTCTTCCCAGGAGCGGGCCACGGTGTCGCCGTTCGGATCCACGCGTGTCATGACCTCGGCGGCTGTGAGGGTCCCGTCCTGGATGCGTGCCATCTTGGAGGCATCGGTCATCGCGCTGAGCAGGTCGTAATCGGTCACGATACCCAGCAGCACGTTGTTCTCGTCGACCACAAGCACGGTGTGCTCCGGATGGGATTTGGCCTTCTCCACGAGGGAAGCCCACGGCTCCTCCGGCCCCACGCGCGGCACCTCGGGATCGACAAAGAGCGCGGCTTTCATCCGCAGAGCTTCTTCGGTCGTGGTGATCCGCATCTTTGGCCTCCCGGGCGGTTCGGACGCCCGTAGCGCTTGCCCTCACTGCACGGGGGTGTTCAGCAGGGCGCCGATGTTGCCCAGGATTTCCCGTGGCGCCTCGCCCTGCCGACCGGCGAGGGTCTGGGCGACGATTGTAGGCCAGGTCGCACCGACAATGAAGGCCTGGATGTAGGCCAGGTTCACGCCCTGGGGCAGCTGAAAAACAAAGGCCACTATGCCGCCCAGAGAGACGAACCACAGCACGCGGAGGATGCGCCACCCGGGTCGGATGCGCTGTCCGCTGGGGCAGATCCGTTCCAGGATCAGATCGTTCTGGATGAAGCCAAAGTACATCGCTGCAAAGTAGGCGAACGACCCGGCGGCCCCGATCAAGGCAGCCCAACCTGCCGTCATTGCGATGGACGGCGTCATGAAACCCTCCTTTCGTGCGGCGAGACGTGTCCCTTGGCGCACCCATTATACCACAACCGGGTAGAGGGTCCTTCGCCCGGCCGGGCGGTTGCACGCCGCGCACCGTTCGGATACAATTCGGGAAGGCCCCGTGCGGAACCTCGAACGGGCGGGGGCCGGAGAGGGTTGTGCGCACGCTGCAGGAGGCCCTGGAAAAGACGCCCACGGCGCTCCTCCGGGAGATGGCGCGATTCTGGGGGGTCGAAGGGGCCGAGGAGGCCGGCCGTCCCCGCCTGATCGCCGGACTGCGCGCGCAGATGGGGCGCGCGGACGTGGTCCGGCACGCGCTGCGGCGGTTGAAGCGCGAGGAGCGGTCCGCGCTGCGCATGGTGCTTTCCGCGGGCGGGCGCATCGAGGGCCCCCGTCTGGACCACGCCTACGGCCCGATCCGGCCCCATCTCCTGGCGGAGAGCGACCCGGCAACCCTTTCCCCGGCAGAGCGGCTCCTCCGCTACGGCCTGATCTTCCGGGGGTATGCGGCGTGGGGCGAATGGCGCGGGGCGATCTACTTTGTCCCCAGCGAACTGTGGCCCTCTCTGCCGCGTTTCCCCCAGGCGTTGCCGCAGGAGCCGTTTCGGCCTCTCGACACGGCTGCCCTTCGGGTGCTTCTTCTCGAGCGCTCGCCCCATCACGATCTTGCCCGCCTGCTGGCGCTCGCGGAGCGGGAAACGTTCGTGCTGCTGCCCGATGGCCGCTGGCCGCCGGAGCTGGAGGCCGCTCTGCGAGCGCTGCTGCGTCCGGCCCATGCGGTCTATCCGGCTTTCCTACTCGAGCTCGCACGGACGGCGGGGCTGCTTGCGCCCGACGCAGGGGAAAGGATCTCTCCCACAGCGGAGGGGCGGCAGTGGCTGCGTGCGTCTCCCTGGCTGCGCACACACGCGCTGTTTTCCGCCTGGAAGGACAACAGCACCTGGGACGAACTTGCGGCGATCCCCGAACTGATCGTCGAGCGACCGTGGCCTTCGGACGTCTCGCTGCCACGGCGGCGCGTGTTGCAGCGGCTGGCCGGCGTGCCGGAAGGGGCCTGGGTCTCCATGGCCGCCTGGATCCGCGCCGTGGAACTGCAGGAGCCGGAGTTCCTGCGCCCAGCGGGAGCGGCCGGCCGGCCGCGCATCCGGCTGCGGGCCAGCGGAGAGACGCTCTCCGCGCTGTCCTCCTGGGGGGAGGTGGAGGCCCGCTACCTCCGGTTCCTTCTCGAAGGGCCGCTGCGCTGGCTCGGCGTGGTGGAGCTGGGCCAGCAGCCTGCGGAGGAGCTCTCGCCGGCCTTCCGGCTGACCGATCTGGGGCGCGCCCTACTCGACCCGGAGCGCCCTGCGCCGGCCCTCCAGGACGAGCCGATCGCCGTGGAGGGCACCTTCGAGGTCTGGGTGCCCCAGGAAGCTTCGCCCCATGCGGTCTTTGTCCTGGAACAGTGGGCGGAGCGGCAGGCCCAGGACCGCGTTTCGCGGTATCTCCTGTCCCGAGCGAGTGTGCAGCAGGCGCTGCAGCGGGGGGAGTCGGTGGAGCGTCTGCTCGAAGCGCTGGCGCAACACGGTCGCGGTCCGGTGCCCCAGAACGTTATCTACACCCTTCGCGAGTGGGCAACGGCTTACGGACGGCTCACCCTCCGTCGCGCGATCGTGCTGGAAGCTGAGGAAGCCGTGCTCCTGGAGGAGGTGCTTGCGGACCGCCAGGTGGAGGAGGCCGTGAGGTGCCGGATGTCGGCCACGACCGCCGAAGCATGTCCCGAGGCGGCGGAGGGGCTAGTCGCGCGGTTACTGGAGCTGGGGCATCTCCCGCGGGTGGAAGAAGGGGTCCTCCGCAGGGGGGAACGCTTTGTGGTGGATCTCAGCGTGGGCGAAGGGGCGTTCTTGCTGGGGCTCCTTCGGGCCTGGGAGGAAGTGTCGGGGTCCGGGGAGGCGCTGAAGCGGCTCGTCACTGCCCTGGAGGCGGCGCTTCCCGAGGAAGGGCATCGGCGAGCGCAACGGCACCAGGCGCGCTGGCTGAAAGCGTGGCGGGCGATCCAGGAGGGAAGGCGTTTTGACAGAACCGAGAGAGGGCGGTAAACTCTGAAAGCCCGCGTCGGACGCGCCAAAGGCGTCCAGTGGGAAGGAGGCTCGATGGCAAGGGCTTTTGAGCGGCCGGCCGTGTCGATCGTGATACCGGTGTACAACGAAGAGCGCCGCCTTCCCGAGACGCTTCCCCCGGTGCTGGCGTATCTTGCTGGACAGTCCCTTTCGTGGGAGATCGTCTGTGTGGACGATGGGAGCACCGACCGCACGGTGGAGATCGTCGCCCGGCTGGCGCGCGGATGCCCCGCTTTGCGGCTGCTTCGGATGCCCCACCGTGGCAAAGGGCACGCGGTGCGCGCGGGCATGCTGGCGGCGCGGGGGGTGCGCCGCTTCTACTCCGACGCTGACTTTTCCGTACCCATCGCGGATCTGAACCGCTTCTTGCCCGTGCTCGAAGAGGCGGAGGTCGCCATCGGCTCCCGGGAGGCCGAAGGGGCGGTCCGGTACCAGGAGCCGGCCTATCGACACCTCATGGGACGGGTCTACAACTGGCTCGTGCGGTTGCTGTTATTGCCCGGGATCCAGGACACCCAGTGTGGCTTCAAGGGGTTCCGGGAGGAGGTCATCGAACCGCTGTTCTCGCGGCAGGGGATGGAAGGATGGGGGTTCGACGTGGAAATCCTCTACCTCGCCCGGCGGGCGGGATACCGAATCGTCGAGGTGCCCGTGCACTGGACCTACGGGCGACACAGTCGCCTGCATCCTCTGCGCGATGCCTGGCGGATGCTCCGCGATGTGCTGCGGGTGCGCTGGAAGGCCTGGGCGGGGCAGTACGACTTCCAGTAGCCCGGGTTACGGGCAGCGCACGATGTCCTGGGCGTAGAGGCAGTCGGCACAGGAAGGGTCGTTCCCCCAGCAGTCCTGGTTCTCCTCGGCGTAGGTGCAGGCCATGCCGCAGTCCACACAGGACGGGAAGCGGAAAGCGCGTACCTTGGCTCGAAAGCGGACGTAGGCCTCGTCGGTCCAGATCTCGGACAAAGGGCGTTCCCGCACGTTTCCGAAGACGAGGCGGGACACGTGCTTCGGCCGGCCGTAGATGAAATAAGGGTAGGAGTGCATCAGGGCGTAGCAGGGGCTGACCCTTCCATCCCAGCCGACGACGAGCGCCTGCCCCTCGACGAAACGGCAGTGGCGGTGGGCTCCCCACTTCAGGCGCGGGGTCTGGACTACGCCCCAGAGGAGGAAATCCCCCCGGGGGAGGGCCCAGCCACTCGGGAGTGGAAGCGGTTCCTCACGGTTGTAGAGGATCTCGGAGCAGGCCCCCGGCGTGTGGGGGAGGAGGTTGGACAGCAGGACGAAGGAGGCACGCACCTCGCCCGCCAGCGTGGGGAGCCGTTCCAGCCAGTGCACGTTGCTCCGGGTGAGCACAAACTCGAGCCCGATCCGGGGGATGTATCCTTCCTGCTCCCCGATTGCCCGCAACCGATGCAGGTTGGAAAGCAGGAGCCCGACCCCGTCGTCCAACGCGGCCCGCTCGTACGCCTGGATATGCACCGTGTCCAGGGAAACGACCAGGCTGTGAAGGCGCAACCGAACCAGGAGATGGGAGCAGGCTTCGTCGAGCAGGAGGCCGTTTGTCGCCAGCACCACCTGCCAGCCGGAGGAAGCAGCCCGTTGCAGCATCTCGGAGATCCGGGGATGCATCAACGGTTCCCCAAAGCCAGCAAAGACCACCCGCTCCAGATGGGGAAAAGCGCGCAGCCCTTCGAGCGTGGCCCGAAACGTCTCCTCGTCCATCTCTCCGAGCGGGTCCTGGGCAACCTGGCGCACGCAGATGGCGCAGTTCAAGTTACAGCGGGTGGTCGGCTCCAGGTAGGCCACCCGCGCGTCCAGACGGGCGGCATACAGGCTCAGTTCGCCGTCCTTCCACTCGGCAAGCAGGCGGTCTCCCGCGGCAGCGCCCATCCTGGCCAGCCAGTCGGCCGGCACACGCAACTCCCCGGATGGGTCCACCCGGATCTCGGGCATTCGGTGTGCTCCCCGGAGGGGGCTACTGCGCCTCCGTCTTCTGCGGCTTTGCCGCCTCGGTCAGCCAGGCCGTGACTTCCGCAAGGGAGGGAACACGTCCTCCACAGACCAGTTTCTCGTCGATCACCAGGCCCGGTGTAAAGAGCAGTCCGTACTTCTCGAACTCGTCCACGTCCTTGACCTTCACGATGGTCGTGTCGAGTCCCAGTTGCGTCACCGCGCGGCGGACGATCTGCGCCAGCCGCTCGCAGTTGGGGCAACCGGGGCCAAGGACTTTGATCACCATAGTCTGTTCCTCCTGTACACCACAATTCTTCCCGTTGTGTGGACGGCCCCTTCAGTTGTCCTCCAGACGGTCAGCGTCGTACCGTCCCGACCCATCCGGAAAGACGGCCTGTCCGGACGGGGCTGTGCTTGTTCCTTTGACCGTGACAGGTGCAGGCCTCGCTTTGCCGACCCGTGCGTTGCCCGCGGCATCGAAGAAGAAGCGCCGCGCCCAGAGGGCGACATAGACCAGGCCGATCAGCACGGGCACCTCGATGAGCGGCCCCACGACGGTCGCCAGTGCTTCCCCAGACTGGATGGTGAAGGCCCCAACCGCCACGGCGATCGCCAGCTCAAAGTTGTTGCTGGCGGCCGTGAACGACTGGGTGACCGTCTGCGAATAAGGGAAACGAAGGGCCCAGGAGACCAGAAACGAAAGGGCGAACATCAGCACAAAATAGGCGACGAGCGGCAGAGCGATACGCAGCACATCGAGCGGCTGCCCGAGGATCCGGTCCCCCTGCATGGAGAACATCACCACCACGGTGAAGAGCAGTCCGACGATCGCCGTGGGTCCCAGCCGCGGCATAAAGCGCGTCTCGTACCACTCGCGCCCCTTCCGGCGCAGCAGCGTGAACCGGGTGATCACGCCGGCAGCGAGCGGGATGCCCAGGAAGATGAGCACGCTTTTCGCGATGTCCCACATCGTGACCCCTACGCTGGCCGTATCTGCCCCGAACCACTGTGGGACCAGGGTCAGGTAAAAGTAGGCCAGCGGGCTGTACATGACGATCTGAAAGACCGAGTTGAGCGCCACGAGCACCGCGCAGTACTCGGAGTCGCCTCCCGCAAGCATGTTCCAGATCAGGACCATCGCGATGCACCGTGCCAGACCGACGATCACCAGCCCGGTGCGGTAGTGGGGCAGGTCCGCAAGGAAGAGCCAGGCCAGTCCGAACATCATGGCCGGCCCGAGGATCCAGTTTAGCACGATCGAGACCCCGAAGAGCTTCCAGGCCCGCGCGACCTTGCCCAATTCCTCGTAGCGAACCTTGGCCAACACCGGATACATCATCCAGAGCAGGCCAACGGCGATTGGCAGCGAGACCGTCCCGATCGAGACGGCATCGAAAGCGGCCTTCATCCCCGGCACCAGCCGGCCGAGCAACAGGCCTGCGGCCATCGCAAGGAAAATCCACAGCGGCAGAAAACGGTCGAGCACCGACAGTCGCCCCACGATGCCCCGTGTGCTGGGGCGTACGGCTTCTGTGCTTGGCATCGCATCCTCCTACTTGCGAAAGTTTTTCGGCCCTTATATGCACTGGAATTGATACTATAGCCGATTTTGTCCCTTTGTCAAGTAATGTTGCGCACAATCGTTGACAAGCCTTTTGCTTTGTATTACAATGGCAGCCGACCCACTTCGGAGAAACGATGATGAGAAGCGACGAGTTGCGCCAGGCATTTCTCCACTTTTTCGAGCAAAAAGGGCACACGGTCGTTCCGGGATCGTCGCTGATTCCGGCCCAGGACCCTACGCTCCTTTTTACCAACGCCGGGATGAACCAGTTCAAGGATGTCTTCCTGGGGCTGGAGACCCGGCCCTACCGGCGTGCGGTCACCGTGCAGCGCTGTCTACGTGTCTCCGGAAAACACAACGATCTGGAGGAGGTCGGGCCTTCCCCACGCCATCACACATTCTTCGAGATGTTGGGGAACTTTTCTTTCGGTGACTATTTCAAGGCCGAAGCGATCGCCTTCGCATGGGAATTCCTGACGGAGGTTCTGGGCCTGCCGCGGGAGCGGATGCGGCCCACCGTGTTCAGCGGGGACGCCGATTTCTCCCCGGACGAGGATGCCGCGCGGTACTGGTCGGAGGTGGCGGGCTTCCGGCCCGAGGAGATCGTGCGCCTGGGCCGCAAGGACAACTTCTGGCAGATGGGCGACATCGGACCCTGCGGCCCCTGCTCCGAGATCCACTACGACCTGACCGGGCACTGCTTGCGCGATCCGTCCGCGAACTGCGACCCGCGTTGTGACTGCGGGCGCTGGATCGAGCTGTGGAACCTCGTCTTTATGCAGTTCGAGCTCCGTCCGGACGGCACGGTGGTCCCACTGCCCCGCCCGAGCGTGGACACGGGGATGGGGTTGGAGCGGACGCTTGCGGTCCTGAACGACGTCCCGACGAACTATGACACGGACCTCTTTCAGCCGCTGATCGCCCGGCTGCAGGAGATGCTTGGCCATAGCGATGAGGAGCGGGCGCGCCGTATCGCCTCCTACCGCGCGGTTGCCGACCACAGCCGGGCGGTGGTCAACATGATCGCCGACGGCGTGCTCCCGGGCAACCTGGGGCGCAACTCAGTGCTGCGCCGCATCCTCCGTCGGGCGGTCTACCAGGGACGCATCCTGGGGTTTCAGGAACCGTTTCTGACCGAACCGGCGCGGGTGGCGATCTCCATCCTCGCCCCTGCTTATCCCCATCTGGCGGAGAAGGAGCCGTTCATCCTCGAAGTCGTCGCGGACGAAGAGGAGCGCTTCCGCCGCACCCTGGACGCGGGCCTCGCGCGCCTGGAGGTGCTCTTGAGCGAACTGCGCGAGCCGGTTGTCCCCGGAGAGGCGGCTTTCGAGCTGTATGCGACCTACGGCTACCCCGTGGACCTGACGCGCCTGATCGCCCGGGAGCGCGGATTCGAGGTCGACGAGGCCGGCTTCCAGGAGGCGCTCGCGCGGCACCAGGCGGTCAGCCGCGGGGAGGAATCTTTGGGAACACCGGCGGTGGCCGGCCGCTATCGGGAGCTGGAGCTACCGGTCACGCCCTTTGTGGGCTACGACCGCGTGGCCGGCCCCGCACGCATCCTCGCCTTGCTGAGCGATGGGGAATCGGTGCGCCGTGCCTCGGCCGGGGAGCGGCTCGAGGTCGTGCTGGACGAGACCCCCTTCTACCCAGAAGGGGGCGGCCAGGTGGGCGACACGGGCTGGCTGCGTGG
>JBMFPK010000006.1:0-22432 GCA_049969155.1 Chloroflexia bacterium
GAGGGAAGCGCGCTCGCCGCCCTGGGCCCAAGTGCGAGGACCTCAACCACCAGGCCTACGGCCACTACCAGGCTGAGCACGCTCCACAGCGCCACCTGACGGAGAGAACGCGGACGGCCGCTCACGGAAGAGGACCACCTCCGAAGACATCGGTTTCGGACATTATAGCATCGCCCCAGCCGCAAGACAACTGCGTTTGCCCGCGCGCCCCCTTCTGTGCTAGAATGCGGGTGGACCGTTCGTCGCCAGGACAGGACGTGGGGATCTCCAGCGAGGCTGGAGTGGAGGCGAAGGATGTTCCGTCAATTCGGCTGGCTGGAGCTGCTGGTCATCCTCCTGATCGCCCTGCTGATCTTCGGACCGAACAAGCTCCCCCAGTTGGGCAAGGCCATCGCCCGCACCATCCGCGAATTCCGCAAGACGCTGGCCGGGGAGGATGAAGAAAGCAACAGCGGGGAAAGAGAGGAGAAGCCTTAGGCCCGCTTTCGGAGCGGTGAGGTGACCGGATGGGTGGCGACCTTTTCGGAATCGGGCTCGGCGAACTCCTTTTCATCGCCGTGCTGGCCCTGGTGATCTTCGGCCCCAAGCGGCTCCCGGAGGTCGGGCGTGCCGTGGGACGGTTCCTGCGCGCGCTGCGGGAGACCACGGCGGAAGCAGAGATCGAGGCGCGCCGCTGGCTGGCGGGCGAAATGCCCGAGGCGTCGGAAAGCCGGCCGGCTGAGCCGCTGGAGGGCGAGCCTCCTGCGGAGAACCCTCCTCCGCAAACTCCCCTGGCCGGTTGAGGTGAGGGATGGCCCGGCTCCTTCGGCGCGGGGAAAATCCCCCTGAGACCGAGGAACTGCCCCGGATGTCGTTCTTGGAGCACCTCGAGGAGCTGCGCCGGCGGTTGATCGTTTGCCTGATGGCCATCGGCGCAGGGACGGTGGTCGGTTTCCTCCTCTCCGAACGGGTGGTGGAGTGGCTGCTGCGGCTGGCCGAGCACGTCCCTGGACTCTCCTTCCAGGCCATCGAGGTGCCGGAAAAGTTCGTCGCCAGCATGCGGCTCGCCCTGACGACCGGGGTCGCGCTCGCCTTGCCGGTCATCATCTACCAGGCCTGGCAGTTCCTGCGGCCCGGACTCTACCCGAAGGAGCGACGTTATCTGCGCATCGGCTTGCCGCTGGTGACGCTGTTCTTCGCCGCCGGCGTGGCCTTCTCCTACTTTGTCGCGCTTCCCGCGGCGCTGCGCTTCCTGCTCCGCTTCGGGAGCGAGCAAGTGCGCACCCAGCCGCAGTTGCAACCCTACCTCTCGTTCGTATCGAACCTGCTGTTCTGGAGCGGGGTCTCCTTCGAAACGCCGATCTTCCTTTTCTTCCTCGCCAAGATCGGCATCGTGGACTGGCGGAAACTGTCCCGATGGCGCAAGTACGCCTTCCTCGTCATCTGCGTGCTGGCAGCGGCGATCACCCCTACTCCGGACCCGGTGAACATGATGCTCGTAGCCCTCCCGCTCTACGCCCTCTACGAGTGCGGCATCCTGCTCGCACGGTTCGCCTGATGGCCGTGCCGGCGAAACCTGGAGCCCCCTTCCCGCGTACAGCAGTACGGTGTTGTACCCGCACCCCGGGATGTGCTAGAATGATTTGTGTAGCCGGCCCATCCCGACCGGCAAGAGAAGGAGGGAAACCATGCCGTCGCTTCTGAAGCGCATCCGCGATCTGATCAGCGCCAATTTAAACGCTATGCTCGACCGCGCGGAAGACCCGGAGAAGATGGTCAACGAGTACCTGCGTCAGCTCCAGGACCAGATCTACGAGGCCAGAACCGCGGTCGCGGCCGCTATGGCCGATCAGGACAAATTGCACCGCCTGTGGACCTCCAACCAGGCCCTTGCAGACGAATGGCAGGCCAAGGCCGAGGCGGCCCTGAAGGCGGGCAAAGAGGACCTCGCCAAGCAGGCCCTCATCCGCCGTCAGGCCCCCCTCAAGCTGGCCGAGAGCTACCGCCAGCAGTACGAAGCCCAGGAGAAGCAGGTCGAGGAGCTTCAGGACGCCCTGGCCAAACTCGAGGCCAAGGTGGCCGAAGCCCGGGCACGGCGGGAACTGATCATCGCCAAGAAGCACCGTGCGGAGACCCAGGAGGCGATCGTCCGCACCGTGCAGCTGCTCGGCACCGGCACTTCCGCGCTCGAAGGCCTCGCCGCGCTGGAGGAGCGGGTCGACGACCGCTTGGCCCGGGCACGGGCTATGGCGGAGCTGGAAGGCGGCGCCCTGGAGGCTCGGTTTACCGACCTGGATGCCGAGGCCGCTGCGGAAGCCGACCTGGCCGAACTGAAGAAGAAGCTGGGGCTCTAGCCCGGGTGTGCGGTCCGGGAAGGGTGCCGGTCTGCCCTTCCCGGACCGCCTGACCTGTCGGAAAGGAGCGGGGCGCTCCCCATGAGAAAGCGGAACCTGATCCTGTTCATCGCGCTCATCGTGGTCGCGCTTGGCATCCTCTTCGGCGTTGCGTTCGGCCTGCTGCGACGCCAGCGGGGCACTCCCTTCAGCCCGCTTCCCGAACTGAAGATCCAGGTTGTCCACGCCACCGAGGAGGGCGAATGGTTGCGGGAGGCCGCCGCGCAATTCAACCAGGAAGCGCACGTCCTCAGAGGCCAACGGATCGTGGTGGAGTTGATCCCGATGGACAGCGGCGAAGCGCTCTTCCAGATCCGGGACGGCCGTCTCCAGCCCACAGCCTGGTCGCCGGCCTCGATGCTCTGGGTGAACCTGCTCAACGACGAATGGAAGACCCGGCACGGCACCGATCTCATCATGCGCGTCGGCCAGTACCAGGCGACTCCATTGGTACTCTCGCCGATGGTCTTTGTGATGTGGCAGGAACGGGCGGAAGTATTCCTGAAACACTTCGGGGAGGTGGATTGGAAAACGATCCAGCAGGCCGTTTCCGCCGAGGAGGGATGGAAAAGCCTGGGCGGCGATCCGAACTGGGGCCACGTCAAGTTCGGGCAGGCCGACCCGCTCTACAGCAACTCCGGCCTCGTGGCCGTGATCCTCTCCGCGTACGACTTTTACGGCACCACCCGGGGGCTGAGCACCGAGCAGGTCACCTCGAGCGCCTTCAAGTCGTGGATCGTGCCGCTGTGGCGCAGCGTCGTCGGGACGCCGGACCGCACCTCCGAGGATCTCATGAGGCATATGATCCTCTACGGGCCTTCGACGTATGACGTCATCCTGGTGTACGAGAACTTGGTTGCTTCCCAGATGAAGAACGCGCCAGGGCGCTGGGGCAACGAGCTGCGCGTCTTCTACCCTCACCTGAACCTGTGGAACGATCATCCCTACTGCGTGCTCCTTGCGGACTGGACGACGGCAGACCAGAAGGACGCCGCGCTGGAGTTCCTGAAGTTCCTCCTGAGCGAAGACAGGCAGGCCCAGGCCCTGCGCTACGGCTTTCGGCCGGCCAACATCGACGTGCCGGTGATCAACGAAGACCCGGAGAACCCTTTCAACCGGTATCAGCCGCAGGGGCTGCAGGTGCGCATCCCACGGATCAACCTGGTCGAAGTCCCTTCGGCGGAAGTGATCCACGAGCTGCAGTGGTTCTTCCAGCAGCAGCAACCGTGACGTCCGGGCCGACGATCTCTCGGAGGAAAGGCCGTGCGTAGACAGAAAAGTGTCCTGGGCCTGATCCTGGGGATCGCGCTGCTCCTGTTGCTACCCTGCTGCACAGGGGGCATCCTGGTGATCCGCCTTCTGCGACCCACCCGCAACCTTCCGCCCGCAGAGGATCGGCTGACCATCTCTTTCCTCTACTCCCCGGAGAAGGAAGCCTGGCTGGCCCCCCTGCTCGAGACGTTCAACCGCGAGCAGGTGCGGGTAGGGGGACGGCCCGTCTATGTGGAAGCCGAGGCGATGGACTCGGGGGAAGCCCTGGAGGCGATCGTCGAGGGAGACCGGGCACCGGTCGCGTGGAGTCCGGCGAGCACGTTGTGGGTGCCCTTGCTGAATGCCCGATGGCAGGAGCGCACCGGCAGCGAGGAGCCTCTGGCCATCTACCCCCAACCGCTCGTGGTGAGCCCGCTCGTGATCGCGATGTGGGAAGAGTATGCCCGGGCGATGGGGTATCCCGAGCGGGAGATCGGATGGCGCGAGATCATCTCGGCAACGCTGGACCCGCGTGGCTGGGGAGCGTACGGCCACCCGGAGTGGGGTGCCTTCACCCTGGGGCACACGAACCCCTATTTTTCCAACAGCGGCCTGCTGAGCATCGCTGCGGAAGGGTATGCTGCAGCGGGGAAGGTGCGGGATCTCTCCCCAGAGGATTTGGCCCGTCCATCCGTTCGGGCTTTTGTCCAGGAGATCGAACAGGCGATCGTCCACTACGGCGAGTCGACGGAGTATTTCGCACGCCAGATGGCCGCCCGCGGGCCGGGATATGCGAGCGCCGTAGTGCTCGAAGAACAGACGGTCGTGCGCCTGAATGCCGGTGCCTACGGAGCGCTTCCCCAGCGCCTCGTGGCGATCTACCCGCGCGAAGGGACCTTCTGGAGCGACCACCCGTTCGTCATCCTGCGTGGCGAGTGGGTCGACCCCGAGGAACAGGCTGCGGCCCTGTTGCTGCGGGACTTTATCCTGTCGCGGCCGGCCCAGGAGCAGGCGCTCGCCGCAGGATTCCGCCCGGCCGAAACGGCGATACCGCTCACCGGCTCGATGATCGATCCGGCCTACGGGGTGGACCCCTTCCAGCCCCGTACGGTACTCGAGGTCCCTTCCGCCAGGGTTACGGCTGCCCTCCTGCAGACGTGGCAGGGCGTGCGAAAGCGGGTCAACGTCCTGCTCGTCGTCGACGTCTCGGGCTCCATGGAGGGGGAGAAACTGGCAGCCGTGCAGGACGGCCTCAAACTGTTCCTTTCCAACCTGGCCGACGATGACTCGGTCGGCGTGTTAACGTTCAACGACGAGATCACCCAGCTGAGCCCCATGGGGCCATTGGGGCCGAAGCGCGGCCGGCTCGCAGAGGAGATCGACCGGCTAGAGGCCGGATACAAGACCATCCTGCACGAGGTGACCCTGGAGGCTCTTCGGCAGGCGAACGCGGTGTACGATCCGAACCGGATCAACGCGGTGGTCCTGATGAGCGACGGCCTGGACACCGCCTCCCGGATCGGCAAGCGGCAGATGCTCCAGGAAGTGGAACGCTACGCACGATCCCCTCGCGCGATCCGCATCTTCACCATCGCATACGGGGGGGACGCCGACCGGGAACTCCTCGAGCAGATCGCCACCCTCACGGGCGGCAGGATGGTCGAAGGGACACCGGAGAACATCCGTAGGGTCTATGTCATCCTTTCGAGCTACTTCTGAGGGCACGCAAGGAGAAAAGCACGGGATGTCACCAGCGTTTGACCCCGGAAAAGACCTGCAGCGGCGCAAGTGGCGCATCGCCTTGACCTTCGCGCTCACCACGCCGCTCGCCGCGGGAACGGCCGCGGTGACGCTGCTGGTCAGCGGCCTGCTGTGGCTGCTCGGGCATACCGTCTGGGGGACGCTCTTTTTCCTCTTCGGCGCGGCCTGTTACGCCGCGATCGTCGCCAATACGCTGCGGGACGAGGATCAGATCCGGCGCGTCCTCATCGAGGAACTGTACCCGGAACGCAGCGCAGATCTGCGGAAACTCCGGGGTAAGTACGCGACGATCATGCAGGAAGCGCTGGACGACCGGAAGCGCATCGAGCGCTCGATCCAGCAATCCCCGGAGCCGATCCGGCGGGCTCTGAGCGATACCCTGGATCAGGTCGCGACGATCGTCGACACCGTGTACGAAATCGCCCTCAAGGCCCAGTCCCTGGAGGAATCGCTGGGGCCGGTGGATGTGGCCCGCGAGCAGCGGGAGATCGCGCGCCTCCAGCAGGCCGTGCGGACGACCGCGGACAGTTACCTTCGCCAGCAGTACCAGGCGACCCTCGAGGCGAAACAGGAGTTGCTGGAGAATCTGGCGCGGGTGCAGAACGCGGTCGCGCGCTGGCAGGCGCAGCTGGAACGGGCTATGACCACGCTGGACAACCTGTACTCCCAGGTGCTCATGATCCGCTCTGCCGAGATCCGCAACCTTACCGAAGCCAGCGACGTGGTTTCCCAGACCCTGCGGGAACAGCTGGAGGAACTGCGGCGCACCAGCCAGGCGATGGATACCGTCTTTGGCCAGAAAGCCTGACGATGGAAAGGCACCACGCGGCGGTAAATGGAGGGTTTCTGTGGGACACTTGCGCGCCAGAGGATGGCTTCTACTGCTCCTGTGCGGCATCCTGGCCGCCTGTGGTCCGGGGCCCAGGACGGTCAATCCGGACACCTACCCCTACAGCGGGGAAATACGGATCGGCTACGCCGGCCCCTTGAGCGGAAGCCAGGCCGCGGTCGGCATCGACCTCTGGCACGGCGCCGAACTCGCCGCGCTGCACTACAACCGGCAAGGCGGTGTGCTGGGGCGGAAGGTGGTCGTGGTGCCGCTGGACGACCAGGCGGACAGCGAAGTCGCGGTCGAGGTAGCGCGTCGGTTCGTGGAGATGGGGGTGGCAGCGGTCGTCGGCCACTACTCGAGCGGGGCGACGATGCCCGCCTCGCGCATCTACGCGGAAGCGGGGATCCTCCAGGTGACCACGATGGCCTCCAACCCGGCGATCAGCCAGCAGGGGTTCCGGACGTTCTTCCGCGTCTGTCCGGTGGACTCGGTACAGGGTCCGGTCGATGCCGAGTTCGCAGTCAGGACCCTGGGAAAGAGGCGCATCGCGATCGTCTACATCGGGGGCGATACCTACTCCGAAGGCCTGCGGGAAGAGTTCGCGCGCCGAGCCCAGGAGCTGGGCGCCACCATCGCGGGGGCCTATCCCTACGTGGACGGCACGGTGGACTTTACGCCGATTGTCGAGCAGATACGCGCCGAGGCGCCGGAGCTCGTCTTCTTCTCGGGGTACTATCCCGGAGGGGATATCCTGCTGCGCCAGATGTATGAGGCCGGCCTGAGCGGAATCACCTTCCTGAGCGGCGACGGCTCGTTCGAGTACGGCTTCCTTCGCGACGCGGGAAAGGCGGCCGAGGGAGCCTATGTCTCCTCCCTTTTCCCGGACGTGCTGGCTTCCCCGCAGATGAAAGACTGGGTCGAGGAGTTCCGCACCTTGTACCGCTACCAGCCCGGGATCAACAGCCCGGCCGGCTACGCGGCACTCCAGGTCATCCTGGAAGGAATGCGCGCTGCCGGGACCACGGATGCCCAGAAGGTCGCAGAGGCCATCCGGGGGATGACGATCCAGACGCCCTACGGACCCCTCCGCTACGACGAGAAGGGCGACCTCATCGAACAGAAGATCCCCATCTTTGTCGTCCGACAAGGGCAGTTTGTCGAGTGGACGCCGCAGGATTGACCGCACGGTTGCGCCCTGAAGTGCGAACCAGACGCTCCGGACTGCCGAGAAAGGCAACAGGCCTGGACCCACAGGGTTCCCGGCAAACCCTACGCGGCACCTTCAGCCCGCTCGGCATACAAGGGCGATAGGGCCCGCAGATCCGCGATGACGGTAGGCAGCACCTCGAGCACGCGCTCGATCTCCTCTGCCCGGGTCGCTTTGCCAAGGGTCAGGCGCAACGCTCCCTGTGCCATCTCCGGCAGCACCCCCAGTGCGGTCAGGACGTGGGATGGCTCCAGGGCCCCGGACGTGCAGGCAGACCCGCTCGATGCGCAGATCTGATGCTGATCCAGCTTGAGCAGGATACTTTCTCCCTCGACGAACTCGAAACAGAAACTGGCGTGGTTGGGCAGGCGCTGCACAGGATGCCCGGTCAGGTGGGCGTGAGGAATCCTCTCGAGGACCCCCTGGATTAGCCGGTCGCGCAGGGGGCGACAATGGGCCACGTAGGCCTCCCGCTCCTCAGCCGCAAGTCGGAGAGCTGCGGCCAAGCCGACGATCCCGGGGACGTTCTCCGTACTGGCGCGCCGGCGACGTTCCTGGCTTCCTCCGTGGATCTGCGGGAAGAGGGGGACACCCCGCCGGATGTAGAGCAGCCCGACTCCCTTCGGCCCGTAAAACTTGTGAGCCGACAGGCTCAGCAGGTCCACACCCAACGCTTCGACATCCAAAGGCAGCGCCGCCGCGGCTTGCACGGCGTCGGTGTGGAAATAGACCCCACGACGACGCGCTACGGCCGCCAGCTCCGCGATCGGCTCGACCGTGCCCACTTCGTTGTTCGCGTACATGATGCTGACCAGCACGGTCGTGGGGCGGATAGCGGCCTCCAGGCTCTCCGGGGAAACCAGCCCTGTGGAGTCCACCGGTAGGTAGGTCACCTCGAACCCGTCCGCCTCCAGCGCCTCACAAGTGTGCAGCACGGCGTGGTGCTCGATCCGGCTGGTGATGATGTGGTTGCCTCTCCCTTCGGCCCGCATCGCCTGTGCTACTCCCTTGATCGCCAGGTTGTCCGCCTCGGTGCCGCTTCCCGTGAAGACGATTTCCTGCGGGGTGGCGTGCAGGACCTCCGCAACCACCTGACGGGCATCGTCGAGCGCCTTACGCGCTTCTCGACCCAGGCCGTAGACGCTCGACGGATTCCCATAGCGCTCGGAGAAATAGGGTAACATGGCCTCCAGGACACGCGGGTCCACCGGAGTTGTCGCGGAATGGTCCAGGTAAATCGGTGCGGTCATCCGAACCTCCAGGGAAAGGTATGGATCCACCTCGGGGAAAGGCTAACCGTCCAGCAGTTCAGCGATGGTAGTCGTGTCCAACGCCTGAGCGATGCCGTCGCGGAGCCGTAGCCAGGCGCGCCGCGCCGGGCAACTCGGAGCCCGGCGGCACGGAGGAGACTCCTCCTCGGACGCACAGGCCACAGGAGCGATCGGGCCCTCGAGCGCCCGCACAACCTGTCCCACGGTGATCTCCCGGGGAGGGCGGGCCAGGGCATAACCACCACGCGCCCCGCGGGCGCTCACGACCAGGCCCGCGCGGCGCAGGGCCAACATGATCTGCTCCAGGTAGGCTGGGGAGACCTCCTGGGCCTGAGCGATTTCCCGCAAGGGCAAAGGGCCTCGCGAGTACGCACCGGCCAGCTCGACGACCGCCCGGAGTCCGTACTGGCCACGAGCCGACAGGCGCATCGGACCCCCTCGCGCAGCAGGGCCTCCCCTTTTTGGGGGAGGCCCCGCCATCCGACACTAGACTGGCACGACGCGGGTCACGCCCGGGACGCGCTCCTTCAGGATGCGCTCGACGCCCCAAGCCAGCGTCATCTGCGACATCGGGCAACCGTTGCAGGTGCCCAGCAGCTTGACCTGGACAACCCCATCCTCACTCACATCCACCAGCTCGATATCTCCGCCATCGGCCTGGAGCTGGGGCCGAACCACCTTCAAGACCTCTTCGACCTGTTCTCGCATCGACTTTCTCCTGTTGAAATTCCGACTTCTGCGCTCGGGATTATTCTATCACCCCCCACGAAGGCTGTCAAGTAGCGCGCATCACGAAAGCAGGCACGCGGCGAACGCCCACAGCCACCGAGGGGGTGTTGCCTCCCCCGCTGGGGAGATATGGCAATCGCTTGCTATATTTACCGGATTCAAGTTGACAAACCGCCCCTTTGCTGTTATGCTGCAGGGAAAAGGGAGGGAGCAATGCGCCTGGTTTGCTGGACGGTAGGGTGGCTGGTCGGCATCGGGATCGGGATGCGGCTGGGCGTCCCGTGGTTTTGGGCACTTGCCGGCGCGATCGGGGTGCTGGCCCTCGCGCGAAGCTCTCGAGACGGAACCGGTCGGGAAATGCTCCTCTCCAGCGCGTTCCTCTTTCTGGGGTTGCTGCGCGCCTCACTTCTGCGCAGCCCCTGCGCGGGCGATTCCCTCGCAACGTTGGAGGGCAGGTCGGTTGTCGTCCGCGGGGTCGTGGCTGGAGAGAGCGAGCAGATGGGAGCAGTGAACCGCTTTCCCTTCCAGGTGGAGGCGTTGCGCGACGGGGGCGGCCCGTGGCAGAAAGTCGCTGGGAAGATGCTCGTGGCCGCACCTGTCTACCTCGCCCCTTCCTACGGCATGCGGCTCGAGCTCCAGGGAAAACTCGTTCCTCTGGTAGGTGGAGCGGCAGGAACACAGCGCTTCTGCGTGGAGTTGCGCGATCTGCAACTCGCCGAGAGGATCCCCGGGACGGGGGGAGCTGTTCCCCTGAGGATACTGTACAGGATGCGCGGGTGGGCGCGCACCCGTTTGCAAGCCCTGTTCCCCGAGCCGCAGGCGGCTTTGCTCGTGGGGGTCCTCCTGGGGGCCCGCACCGGGCTGCCGCGTGACGTTGCGGAGGCGTTCTCGCGGAGCGGGACGAGCCACATCCTGGCGATCTCGGGGTGGAACATCACCCTCGTGGTCGGGTTTCTCGGCGCGGGCATGCGGTTTCTGCCGCGCCGGTTGTCGTTTCCCCTCCTGTTGGGGGGAATCGCTGCCTACACCCTGCTCGTCGGTGCCGGCGCAGCCGTGGTCCGGGCCGCGCTGATGGGGAGCCTCTACCTCTTCGCACGCCAGGCCGGCCGGCCAGCGGACGCGCTCACCGCGCTCTTCGCCTCCGCGTGGATCATGACACTCTGGAATCCGCGCATGCTCTTCGACATCGGTTTTCAGCTGTCCTGCAGCGCCACCCTCGGAATGCTCCTCTTCGTCCCGATCTGGGCGCAGATCCTGCACCGCTGGCCCTCCTGGCTTGGGGAGTCGACAGCCGCTACGCTCTCCTCGCAGTTGTTGACCTGGCCGATCGTTGCCTGGCACTTCCGCACCTTTTCGCTGGTCGTGCCGCTCGCCAACCTGGTGGCGTGTCCGGCGCTGGCTCCGCTTATGTTGCTGGGAGCGCTGGCGTTGTGCTTGGGGAGAATGCCACTGCTCGGAGCGCTCGTATGTGGCGCAGCGTGGGTCGTGGCCTCGTATATGCTGGGGGTCGTCCGGTGGACTGGCGCACTCCCGTGGGCGGCGTTTTCCCTGCCAGCGCTCGGACCATCGTTCCTCCTGGCGTACTACGGCGCGCTCGGCGTCTGGTGGTACCACTGGCATTGCCGGCCGAACGAGCCGTGAAGCGGGCACATCCGGCGGACAGGGGTTCTCCCCTCCCAGATCGCTGCACCCAGGGGACATCCGCAGCCGTGCAGCGCCGGGAGCCCGCCGAAGAGGCTCCTTGGGAAACCACGTGCGCCTGGCCAGCGTGCATCTGCCCCTCACAGGGGGAAACGGTGGGGCCGTGTGCGCCGGCCCACGTCCCGGCATCGCGATTGCGCTCCATAGAGGCCTGTAGTACAATGCGGGGCAATGCAGGGCTGGTGCACGCTGCACCGGACAGAGGAGCGTGTATGACCGGAACATCGGGCGCGTGGCAGCGGTTCAAAGCCTGGAGGGCTCGTTTCCCCAATTTGTTTTGGCTCCTGCTGGCTGTGGGAACGGGGATCCGGCTCTACTTTGCCTTCCTGCCGCTTTCGGTCCTGCTCGTCCTGCTGGAGGACGACGCCTGGATGGTCACCGCGATCGCCCGGAACTTTGCCCTGGGCCGGGGGATCACAGCCGACGGAGTGAACCCGACAAACGGCTTCCATCCCCTGTACCCACTGACCCTGGGAGCCATCCCTTACTGGATCGCTCCTCGGGCTCTGGACGGCGGCTTCCGCGCGAACCTGGTCTTCTGCGCGTTGATCGGAGCGGCTGCTGCCTTCCCACTGTATCGATGGGCCGGACACCTCGCGGGAAGGGAGGGAGCGCTCCTTGCGGCCTCCGTGTACCTGCTCAGCCCCTACTTTGCCCGGGTCACGGTGAACGCGATGGAGACCGCACTCGGACTGCTCCTCTTCCTGATCCTGCTGGAGCGTTTCACGGCGCCGGGAGAGCGAAGGTTTCTTTCGACGCTGGGGATTGGGCTCCTGGCCGGCCTGGCCGGGCTGGCACGGCTGGACAACTGGCTCCTTGCGGCCTCCCTTGGCCTCACGCTCGGTTGGGAAGCGATCCGGCGGCGCACGCGGCCGGCAGCTTTCCTGGCCTACACGGTGGGGGTGGCGTTTCTCGCCGTCCCCTACTTGGCCTGGAACCAGGCGGCCTTCGGCTCCCCGATGCCCAGCAGCGGCCGGGCGCTGGCCTACATGCACTCCTACGCCGAGGGCTTTTCGCTCACGAACATTCTCCACTTCCTGTACCTGAACCCGGCGCTCCACTTGGGGTTCCTACCCTCCCCCTGGCTTGCGCTGGCGTTCGGGGGGCTCCTATTGCTGGGCTACTTCTGGCTCATCCCCTCGCAGGTGCGCCGCTCTCTCCTGCCCGTTGCCGGAGCCGTGTTCGCGCAGCTCCTGTACTATGCCTACTTGCAGCAGAACTCCAACCCACGCTACTTCGTCGCCGCTGGGGCGTGCTTCGCCGTCTACCTCGGGTCCGTCATCGGAGAGGTGGGAAAGCGGCAAGCTGCCGTCGGACGCGTGCTCGGGATCGCGCTGAGCCTCCTGGCGGTGGTGCTGAACAGCGCTGAGGCGATCGGCACGTATCGAGCCGCGCTTCGCATGCCCGAACTGACCCAACCGACCATCTATGAGGCGGCGCTCTGGATCCGCAGGGCGCTTCCGCCGGATGCCGTGCTGGCGGCCAAGAACTCGGGCATCCTGCAATACTACTCCGACCATGAGGTCCTCAACATCGACGGGAAGCTGAATGCGGACATCGTGCCGGTGCTCGAAAGACGCCACCTGCTGGCATACCTGCGGGACAAAGGGGTCACCTACGTGGTGGACCGGCGCGCGGCACTGGAGAAGCACCTTGCCCTGTACAGCGAGGAATTCGGCCCCTGGCCGGCCCACTCCGAGATCGGCCTGGGGCAAAGGCTGCGCATCTACATCCGGCTCGCCCTGAGCCGCCTGGGAGTGGGAGAGCCACCGGCGCTGGACGATCCGTCCGGGTTCCGGCCGGCACGCGCCCTGGAAGACGTGCTCGAGCCCGTGCAGGCGTTTCCGAGGCCCAATGCTCCGGATGACCCCGTGATCGTCTACCGCCTGCGCTGAGTCTGCCCTCGGACGGCTGCCCATGGACGTGCTCTTTTTCACCACAGCCTACGATCCGCAGATGGAGGTGCAGGTCGTACACCGGGAGTTCCTGCAGCGTCTGCAAGAGCGCGGCTGCCGCGTGTCGATCCTGACGTCGTTGCCCGGGCGCGCACGCGCAGCGGGCTGGATCTGGGAGGAAGCCGCTGGCCTGCCGATCTGCCGCTATGCCCTGCGCGGTCGGCCGTTCGACGAGGCGCTGAACCTGTTTTCGCGCCGCCTGCTCCATTACGATGGCTTCCTGACGATCCTGCGCCGCTACCTTGCCTACTTCCGCAGTTATCCCTGGCCGGACCTCGTCCACGTGGAATCGGCCTATCCGCTGGGAGCCGTTGCAGCCCTGGCGAGGCGCGCGGTCCCGCTGCCTTACGTGATCAACGTGCGCGGCGCGGACCTGTTCAACGAGCCAGGAGCGCGCTTCGGTTACGCTCGCTACCCCATCGTGCGCGCCCTCCTGCGGCGGGCATTCCGTTTCGCCGCTGCCTCGCGGGCCACCACGCCGCAGACAGAACAGATCATCCGCGCGTACGGCGCGCCCGTAGAACGGGTGCGGATGATCCCACGCAACATCCGGGACGAATGCTTCCCCGAGGACGTGGGGCGGCTGCGCGCCGAGAGCCGTGCGGAGATCGAGGCCTCCTACAGCATCCCCCCGGGGACACAGATCCTGATCGCGGCCGGCCGGCTGCTCCCCGTGAAGGGGTTCGACATCCTCCTTCGGGCACTGGCACAAGCGCAGGGAAACCTGCCAGAGTGGAGGTTGTTCCTGTGTGGGGCCACCCGCCACGACCCGGTGGTCGGCGATTACCTCTTGTACCTCCGCCGGCTCGCGGACGGACTGGGGTTGGGATCTCGGGTGATCTTTACCGGGGAACTGCCCGCCACGCGGTTCACGCGCTGCCTGGCCGCATCCGACGCGGTCGTAGTGCCCTCGCTGCGGGAAGGAAGCAACAAAGTGCTCATGGAAGGCGCTGCCCTGGGGCTGCCCTTCGTCGCAACGGCCACCACCGGAGCGGTCGACTTTTTCCGCGACCCTCCCGGTGGCCTGATCGTCCCGCCGGGGGACCCAGCCGCACTCGCAGAAGCGCTGACGCGACTGCTTGGTGACAAGGCGCTCCAGCGACAACTGGGGGAGCAGGCCGCGCGGGTCGCCGGGCGGTTTCGCTCCGCCCAAGTCGCCGAGGAGATGCTCGCTCTGTACCACGAGGTCTTGGCCCCGGCGTGACGAGGACGTGCGATGGGAAAAAGCGGACGCGGGGCAACACGGCTCTGCTATCTGGCCTATCCGACCAGCCTGACCCTGAAGGCTGCAAATGCGATCCAGACCTACCTGACGGTGCGGGAGCTGCGGGCGCTTTGTCCGGAGTTGCTCGTCATCGTGCCCCGACTCTGGGGGGAACCGAGCGCCTTCGTGGAGGTCGGGGCCATCCATCTCCCCCGTATCCCGATCGGCAAGGTCTCCCGCCTGCTTCCCTCGACCGGCTGGTACTATGTCGAACGTAGCCTCTTTGCCTGGCTGGTCACGGCCTACCTGTGTGCCCGCCGGCTCTTTCGAGGCGAGCGGTTCCCGCTCGTCTACGTGCGCGAGGTGATCTGCGCCTGGTGGCTGTCGGTCGGGCTGGCCCGCCTGGTTGGCGCGCGGGTCGCCTACGAAGCGCACGAACTGGAGAGTCGCAACCCGTCCCGGGCGCGCGGCCGGCTGTGGCAACCGTTGCTCCGGTGGCTGGACCGCACGCTGCTTCGCCGTGCGGACATCGTCGTTTCCCTCACCGAAACCTTCGCCCGGGAGATCCGCGAGCAGGGATGGCGCCCGAGAGGACCGATCGCGGTACTGCCGGACGCCTACGACGAGACGATCTACCGGCCGCTTCCAGGCGAGGCGAGCCGCAAAGCCCTTCGGATCCCCTCCGAGGCGGAGGTGGTCGTCTACTCGGGGCTGACCTTCTCCTACCGGGGCCTGGAGCACCTTCTCGACGCGGTGACCCGGCTCGCGCCCGATCGGCCTCGGCTGCACCTGTACCTGATCGGTGGAAGGCCCAAGGAGATCGCTTCGCTCGCTGCGCTGGCCGGACAGCTCGGCATCCAGGACCGCGTCCACTTCCCGGGCATGCTGGATCGCGCGGAAATCCCCAAGTACCTGGCGGCAGCGGATGTTCTGGTAATCCCGGGGACGGTCTCCGGGGCATCGGCTTCGCCGCTGAAGATGTTCGAGTATATGGCGATGGAGCGCCCGATCGTCACCGTGGATATCCCCGCGTTGCGCGAGATCCTGGACGAGGGGTGCGCCTACTTTTTCCCGGAAAGCGATAGCGCGGCCCTCGCGCAGGCCCTCGCGCAGGCCCTCAACGAGCCCGAGGAAGCCCGGCGCCGTGCGGTTGCGGCCCGAGAGCGCGCCGCCGCGTACACCTACCGGAAGCGAGCTGGCCAGCTGCTCGCGATCGCCGAGCAGTTGACAATGCCCCGGACGTGTGATACAGTAGAACCATAAAGGCGCGTGAGCGGACGGAGGAGGGACCTCGATGAGAAAGCGCGCGTGGTTGTTCCCCTTGCTGGCCCTTGGAGTCATCGGGTTGCTCGCTTGTGGCCAATCGGCCGAGCCGCTTCCGCTCCAGGGGACCCCCCAATCTTCCATTCCTCCTGCTCCGGCGGTTGCCGCTCCGGCCGGCGAGATCCTCGTTCAGGATGCCTTCTCGGGCCCGCTCAGCGAGGTATGGGCGGTCTTGGACACGGTGGAACGCCCTGGAGAGCGGGCCGAGTGGCACACCCAGGACGATATGCTGGTCCAGGGCGGCACGACCCTCGGCCATACCTCTCCGGATGCCGCATATCTCGTGGTCCAGTCGGGCGGCGAATGGAGCGACTACATCCTGCGAGTGGCCGTGTATGTCGAGAGCAACGACGAAGTAGGCGTGGTTTTCCGGGTGAACGACGACGGCTTTTACCGGTTTCGGATGCGCTCCGCGGATTTCGACGGGCCCTACCACGTCGGGCTGGACCGCTTCCAGGACGGACGCTATACGGTGCTGTGGCATGAAGCTGGAAACGGGTTCCCCATCCGGCAGTGGTTCACGCTGGAGGTGGAAGCGCGCGGGGATCGGTTCCGCATCTCGGTGGACGGCCGGCTTCTCACCGAGGTCCAGGACAGCGCCTTTGTACGGGGTAGCATCGGCCTCTATGCCTGGGCGGAAGGTGGGGCCTACTTCGACAACCTCGTGGTCACGCGCTGAGTGATGCAGGGAGAAAGCCGATGGAAGCGATGCGCGTTCGACGGACTGCCTGGCGTTTGGCGCTCGTTCCGTTCCTCCTCCTGGTCGCTGCGGCGATCGTGCTTTCCGGCCCGTTGTTCGGAGCGTTCTCGGCCCCCGGATGGAGCACGCCGCAGGACATTTCCCATACCACCTGGGGTTCTTACGGTCCCGACCTGGTCTTCGACTCCCAGGGCTACAGCCACGCCATCTGGTACGGGGACGCCGAGGTCAGCTCCAACTGGGGCGTGTGGTACGCGAACAACCGGAGCGGCACCTGGTCGACCCCGGTCAAGATCGTCACGAACGTCAACCTGCAGTCCCCCGAGATCGCGATCGACCCGGCCGACGGTCTGCACGTGGTCTACGAGGACTGGGATACCAAGGAGATCATGTACGCCTATTCGTCCAACTACGGGCAGACCTGGAGCGAGATCAACCTCTCCAACTCGCCAGGAAACGCCTACGAGCCGGCGATCGCGGTGGATGCCGATGGAAACGTGCATGCGGTATGGATCGACAACCGCTGGACCGGGGACTACCAGGTCACCTACGCCAAGCGGACGAACGGCACGTGGTCGGCGCCGGTGCGCGTGCAGACCAGCGTACAGTTCAACAAGGCCCCGCGGATCGTGACCACCGGGAGCGGAAGCAACCTAAAGGTGCACATCGTGTTCTACGGGGGTCCATCCGGGGCACCGAACACGGAGTACGAGATCTACTATGTCCGCGGCACCGGTTCCAGCTGGGAACCGGCACGCAACCTGTCGCAATCTACCGGGTCCCGCAGCTACGACCCGGACATCGCCACTGTGGGAACCGAGCTGTATATGGTCTGGGATGAGGCCCCCGGCACGATCGCGAACCACGACATCAAGCTCCTCCGCTCCACGGACAACGGATCCACCTGGCTGCCCCGCCTGGACGTGACTGCGGATACCGCTCGTTCCCGCTTCCCGAACACCGCCTTCGGCCAGGGCAAGGCGCACATTGTCTACGACTCGGACCTGCTGGCGCCCAACTACGGCGACATCTACTATGTGACGTATGACCCTGTGGCCGGGCAGTTGTCGTCGCCCTTGAACCTTTCGACGACTTCCGGGGACTCCCAGCTGGCGACCGTGGCGGTGAACCCCTGCCGGGTCGCAGTGACCTGGCAGGACAAAGGCACGAAGTGGAACGTGCTCTACACCACGACGCCGGACACGCCTCCGGGGCCATGCGAGCCGACCGCAACGCCAACGCCGACCCCGCCTCCTTCCCCGACACCGAACCCGAATCCCCATGGCTACGTTCAGGTCTACGCCCACGACCCGTACTCAAGCACGGCCTATACGCGCCTCCTCACCGTCACGTTGCACCTCTCGGCCACCTCCGATGTGGGAGCCCAGATCACGGATATGGCGATCTGCAACCTCGGCAACTGCCCACCGACGCCCCAATGGATCCCGTTCCTGCCCGTGACCTACAACTGGCCGCTTTTGGCCACCCCGTACGACTGCGAGTGGAAGAGCGTCGTTGCCCGCTTCCGCGATGAGTACGGGCGGGAATCGATTCCCTACGGCGATTACATCCAGTACGACAACTACCTGACCGCGAGCATGGTGCTCAACGAGGGCCAAGCCTACGCCCGCGGCAGCATGACCAACCCGCTCGTGATGGTGAACTCGGAGGACCTGGACGGCCAGCAGCAGGACTGCACCGGTCTGCGCGATATGCGGCTTTGGGAAGAAGGGTTGACGTACACGGTGTGGATCAGTTACTACCCGCGCATCTACTTCTTCCTCGCCCCCGGCAACCAGGTGACGCGGACGGTGTACGCGGAATACCGGGACCGGGCGAACAACACGGGGATCTTTTCCGATACCATCCTGTTGGACTTTAACCCGCCCTATAGCGGCACACCGCCGACCCTGAACGGAGGCGTCCCCACGACAACGCGCCTCCTGATCCCGGTCACCGGGCTGCAGGCCCAGGACGACGAGAGCGGCGTCGCCTACGTCTGGCTGGCCAACGACGATGGGGGCCCCTGGATGCGTTTCCCCTACGGTGGACCCACCGCGGTCTACACTTGGAGCCTCGCCTACGGAGGTCCGCCGATCCAGTTCCCAGGCCTCCATCGGGTCTATGTCCGCTACGAGGACGGGTCGGGGTTTGGGTCCTACCCGGGTAACCTGTCGGAGGCCTATTCGGCCACGATCAGCGTCAGCGGCATCTCGAACATCTACCTGCCACTTGTGCTGCGCGACCGGGCCTCCCTGGGCGGGAAGACCACTATACCCGCGGGAGATGCCGTACGCCTGCTCCTCGTAAGCGACCCGGAGCAGGTGGTTCCCGGGCAGGACGTCCTGCTCTGGATGGCTGCCTGGCGCGACGAAGCGATGCCTGTGGAGGCGCAGTTCCGCCTGACCTTGCCCGAAGGGCTGCACCTGGTGCGTGCTTGGAGCGCCTACGGGGAGATCGTTTCCGCCGATCGAGGCACGATCGTATCCAGGGAGCGCGCCTCCGTACATCAGGTGCCATGGATCCTGGTACACGCCCGGGCAGATGCGGCACTGCCACAGGTGCTCGAGGTCAAAGGCGAGGTCGTCGGCCCGGCCGGCGTGGCGTCGACCGCGGTCGCCCGCTTGCGAACCGATTAGGCGATGGCTCGTTCGGAGAAAGCCGGTCGCCCCGGATTTGTCCGGCGTCTGACGGCAGACCCGGGGCGGCTGGCCCTATTGTGCCTTTTTCTGCTTTCCCTGCCGCTGGTGACTCCGCGTATCTACGCTGTCGATTCGGTGGAGTACTATGTCTACCTCCCTTCCCTCCTCTTCGACGGCGACCTGGACTTTGGCGACGAATACGCCTATTTCCACGAACGGAACCCGCACGCAGGCATCGAAGGGGTGCTGAGCAAGCGGGACGCTACCACAGGGCTTCCCTTGAACGTGGCTCCTGTGGGCACTGCACTGCTCTGGTCCCCGGCCTATCTGGCGACACATGGCATCCTTTGGCTTGGGCACGCACTGGGAGCCCCGGTCAAGCCCGACGGTCTCTCGCGCCCCTACATCCTGGCCGTCTGCTACGCCTCGACCGCGTATGCGTTCGCCGGGTTGCTGCTGGCCTACCGGCTCTGCCGGCGTCGCTTCGCCCCTTTCCCTTCTGCGCTCGCCGTGAGCGTCGCCTGGCTGGCAACGCCCGCCTTCTTCTACAGCCACGCCAGTCCTCCATGGTCCCACAGCGCTTCCCTCTTTGCCGTCGCCCTCTTTGTCACCGTATGGGACAAGACCCGGGTCGATAGCCCCGCGTGGCGCTTTTTCGTCCTCGGGCTTCTGGGGGGCCTCGTGGCATTGGTGCGGGAACAGGACGGGCTGTTCCTCGTGCTTCCGGCACTGGATGCGCTCCTCGGCTACAGCGGTGTGGTCCATCGCCGGGCATGGAAGGATGCTTTGCCCCTTCTGGGGCGGCACTTGCTCCTTGGCACGGGAGCCGCGCTCGCCTTCACTCCGCAGCTCGCGGTGTACCGTGTGCTGAACGGGCGCTTCGGCCCGAACCCCACGGTCAGCGGCAAGTTCGACTGGGCCAGCCCGCACTTCTTGGAGGTGCTCTTCGACCCGCACTACGGGCTAATCGTCTGGAGCCCCGTGGTGCTCTTTGCCCTGTTCGGGCTCCTGCTCCTTTGCCGGCAGGATCGGCGGCTGGGGATCGCTGCATGCCTGGCCTTCCTGGCGCAGGTATACCTGGCCGGCTGCTTCCTGACCTGGCAAGGTCCAGGTTCCTTCGGACAGCGCCGCTTCATCAACTGCGTCGTCCTGTTCGCCCTCGGCCTAGCGGCTCTGATCGCCCTGGCGCAAAAAAAGGGGTGGCCGGCCGGCGCGCTCGTGGCGGTGGGAGGCGCCTTCGTCCTCTGGAATGCCGGCTTGATGACCAACTGGATCCTCTACCCGGCAGAGCGGAACGCCGGGCTCCTGTGGGATCGATTGCCCCGCCGCCTGTTTGTGGAGATCCCCCAGCAAGCACTCGACCTGCTGCGGCGCCTTTTCTTTGCCCGGCACACGCTTTACCGTAACCCGGGTGGGTAGGACGCCCCCATCCCGGCCTAAGGGCCCGATCAGGAGTGGTGCGATGTCCGTCCTGTGGCAATGGCTGGACCTTGCACTCTCCGCTTATTTCGCCGGCCGGATGCGGCCAAAGGCCCCGGCTGAGCTGTATCGGGAAGAGCTCTCCTTCTACCTCCGCCAGGAAATCCTCTCCGACCCCGGATCTCTGTACCGCTTCCCGGATGAGCCCCCACAGATCGCGGTGGTGGAACGCGACCGTCTGGCCTGGGCGGATCGCTTCCGGATCGCCTTTCCCTCTCCCTTCACGCCGCTCTGCCCGCAGACCCGAGTGCGCTATGAGGCATATGGGGAAAACCGCAGGGCGCTCGCGGAATGGTATCGGCCGAGCAAGAAAGGGCGCGGCGCCCTGCTCTACCTGCACGGTTGGATGGCCCCCTCGTTCGAACTGGAAACCCGCTACCTCTTCGCTCCACTCGTCGAGCAGGGGGGAGCCCAACTCGTCGCTCTCGTCCTCCCGTTCCACATGGCCCGCCGGCCGGCCGCGTCCTCCTTCAGCGGCGAATTCTTCGTCAGCGCGGATCTCACGCGCACCTTGGAGGCCTTCCGCCAGGCGGTCGCCGAAACGCGCGCCGTTCTGGCCTGGCTGCGGCAGCAAACGGAGGGAGCGGTCGCCGTGGCCGGGATCAGTCTGGGAGCACTCGTGGCGGCGCTCGCACTGGGCGGGGGCGCGGAACCAGACCTGGCGCTGCTCGCCCTCACGCCGGCGGATCCGGCGCACACACTGGCCCAATCCCCTCTCCTCCGCCACGTGCGCGCACAATGTTGGTCGAACGGCGTGACGCCGGAACAGATGGACGCCTGGGCACCGCTTCTGCGCCCGGCTGCCCTCCGCCCTCGCATACCTGCGGAGCACCTCTACCTCGTGCACGGACGCGAGGACCAGGTTTCCTTCCCGGAGGACGTCGTGGGGCTGTGGGAGGCCTGGGGGCACCCTCCCCTGATCTGGTACTCCGGCGGGCACTTCACAATCTTGTTCCAGCCGCGTCGGGTGCTTCGGCTGTGCCTGGACTTCCTGGAACGGCTGCGGTGCGCGTGAAGGTGAAGCGCCGCGTGAACCGGCGGAGCAGACGCAGGATCGGGCGGCCGGCGACCAGGATCAGCACGGCATTCCCCACGCCGCGCCCGAGGTCCCACAGAAGCGAAGTGGCCAGATAGAAGCGCGCATACCGCAAGACCGCCTCGCGCAGTGGGAGTCCCGGTTGCCACAACATCGCCGACGAAGGGCCCACCCCCAGATAGGGCCAGAACCAGAGGTTCATGACCGCGCCGAAAAAGAGCCCCAGCAACAGCGCGTATGCAGCCAGCACGGCCACCTCAGCCCAGGGATGCCGCCGCAGATCCGGAAGCCACCCCGCAAGCATCCCCACCCACCCCGTGGTCAGCATCTGGTAGGGAAGCCAGGGCCCCACACCGCTCGTGAGCAGAGCCGACACGAGCAGCGTCAGTGCCCCGAGCAGGAAACCGAAACTCGGACCGCAGACATATCCGGCCAGGATCGGGAGCAGGAAAACCGGGGAGAAACTGTACCCGGAGAGCGGGCGCAAGACGGCACCGATCGCGGCAAGCACACCCAGGAGTGCGACCTGCTTTGCCCCGAGGGCCCGTGATTCCATCCCGGCCAGGATCGCGATCAGGCAGAGCAGTGTAACCACGGGAGCATCGGCGGCGTGCGCAAGGAAACCCGCCCCGGTCTCCTGGGCCGTCCTCGCGAAGAAAGGGTAAAAGAAAGCGACCAGCCCGGTCAGACTGGCAAGCGCCACGATCCAGGAGGCCAGAGCCGTGCGCTCACGCATGCGTTCCCCCTTCCGGCCCCACGGCTTCGAGCACATCCTCGACGGTGAGGAAACGAGGATCCCGGTAGAGGCGCTGGATCTGCGGCGAGAAGGCGAACGAAGCACTCAACACCTGACGTGTGGGTCCCTCCGCCACAACCGTCCCGGCTTCCAGCAGGACGACGCGGTCCGCACATCGTGCGACCAGTTCCACATCGTGGGTGGCGATCAGAACGGCCCGCCCGGCCCGGCGC